>DYNR01000262.1 GCA_020720945.1 Chthoniobacter flavus
TGCCTCCCGTTACAGAAGTGAACGGTAGAATTATTCTTTTGAATCCGTTTCGTTAAGTTGTCCGCATTCTGGATTTTCGGGAGATTCGGGCGAGAGCGGTGAAGTTTTTGTTTTGGAAAGCGATGCGAGGAAATGTTCCGCCGGGGCGCGGAAGGTGCGGTCGAAAAGGAGGGTCAGCGGTTTTTTTGCGGAGGGGATTTTGAAAATCGCTTTGTCGAAGAGAAAGCCTTTACGGAATTCGTGGGAACCGGTTTGGAAATGGATGGGGACGACACGGAAACGGAAGGAGGCTTTGCCCGCCCAAAAGAGCAGGGGAGGAGTGTCGCAAGTTGCGACCAAGTGGCCTTGGACATTGGAAGGGGCGGACGGGAGTTTGCCCGACACGCAGGGCAGGCAACGGGCGATTCGGACTTCTCCAGTGATTTGTTGGTGCAAGATACAATCCAAATCCAAGGGAGCTTCGGAGGAAAAAGTTTCTTCTTTTGGGGCATCCGTGGATGCTGTCAGTTTGCGCCAGGCAAACCCGCCGCGGGAGCGCAAAAGGCGAAAAACTTTTGTGCCGAGAAAAACGGCGACGAATAAAGCGGCGACGGCCAGAGCCAGGCCGACGAGAGGGTTCCATGCCAGCAGGAAGAGTCCGCCAACGACCAACCCGTCTTCGGCGAGGCTGGCGGCGATATTCGAGAAAGGTTCGGGGGATGCATTGATTAGGAGGCGCGAAGTCGCTTTGAGAGAATGGGTTGCAAAAGCTGTGCCCCCGGCGAGCAAAATGGCGACGATTTCCATTGCTTGGGAGTGTTCCCCTAAGAGCAAAACGGCCAAGAGGGCGGCACCTACGGGGCGGATGAAAGTGTGGACGCTATCCCAGATGCTGTCCACCCACGGGATTTTATCCGCAAAAAATTCCAGCAAGAAAAAGATGCCCGCGACGGTCATGACGACGGGGTCGGCGAGGACTTGGAGGGCGGTGTAGGGTTCTGCGAGCGTGAGCCAGCCTTGCTGGATCGAAAGCCCAGAAAGGAAAACGGTGAGGTAGAGATTGACTCCTGCGAGAGAGGCCAAGCCGAGAGCCAAAGCGAGCAACTGAAGGGTTTCCATGGTGGGATTTTCGTTTTTTTGAGGGTGAGAGGTTGACTTATTGCGATAAAATTTCTTTGGAGCGAGCCAAGGCATTATCGAAGGTCGGGCAAAAATTTTTGCGTCCGACGGTTTCGATGAATCCCGCTTTGCGCAAAAGTTGGAGGGGTTGCTGGTGGATGCCGCTGAGAATGACGGTTCCGTTTTTTGCTTTCATCCGTTCGACGATGCTTTCTAGGGCGTTGAGGCCCGTCGCATCCATCGCCGTCACCAGGTGCAAGCGCAAGACTAGCACTTTCGGCCAAGTTTCGATTTGCGCCATCGCGTCTTCCATTTTTTCGGCGGCACCGAAAAGGAAGGGGCCGAAAATCCTGTAAACCAAAACGCCTTCCGGGATTTCCTTGCCTTGGGCGATATGCTCGGGGCGTTCCAGCATATCTTCGGATGTTACTCGACTGAACTCCGTTGTTTCCGAAACCCTTTTGATGTAAAGGACGGCGGCCAAGACCATGCCGACTTCTACGGCAATGACGAGATCGAAAACCACGGTCAGGCCAAAAGTTGTCAGCAAGACCAGAGAATCGCCGAGGGGCATTTGTCGCAGGCGGGTCATTTCGTGCCATTCCCCCATGCGCAAAGCGACGACAAGGAGCACGGCAGACATTGAAGCCATGGGGATGTAGGTCGCCCATTTCGCTGCCAGGAGGATGACGCCGAGGAGGGTGAGCGCGTGGATGATGCCGGAGAGAGGGGTTTTTCCCCCGTTGTTGACATTGGCGGAAGTCCTTGCGATTGCGCCAGTTGCGGGTAAGCCGCCGAAGAATGGGCAAACGATATTTGCGATTCCTTGCGCGATTAGCTCGGTGTTGCTGTCGTGGCGGTCGCCCGAGAGACCATCGGCGACGACGGCGGAGAGGAGGGATTCTATTGCCCCGAGCACGGCGATGGCGGTGGCGGGTCCGATCAGGTCACGGATCGTTTGGAGGTCGATGTGCGGGAAGGGCGGGATGGTGAATCCGGAAGGGATGGCATCGGGGCCGAACTTGCTGCCGATGGTCGCCACTTCTTGCGAAGCGTTCCAGCCCGTCAGCGCGACAAAAAGGGTCGCGCCCAGCATCGCGACGATCGAGCCGGGGATCAGGCGGATTTTTAGGCGCGGCCAGACGAGGATCACGACCAGACAAGAGATGCCGACGGCGAGCGAGTAGGGGTTGCATAGACCCAAGTTTTCTGCGAGCCAGACAAACTTTTCGGCGAACTCTCTGGGGGCAGGGCCTTCGGTTTTGAATCCCGCAAAATCTGGGATTTGGGTGACCATGATTGCGACCGCGATGCCCGTCGTGAAGCCGCTGGTGACGGGCCAGGGGATAAACTTGATCAGTGCCCCCATCCGTGCCGCTCCCATGAAAACCAAGATGACTCCTGCCATCATGGTCGCTAGGAGCAAGCCCGAATATCCGTGCTCCGAAACGATGAGCAAAATGATGGGGACAAACGCGGCGGTCGGACCGCCGATTTGCACGCGGCTACCGCCCAGTGCCGAGATTAAAAAGCCGGCGATAATCGCCGTAAAAATTCCTAGAGCGGGAGCGGGAAGAGGGGTGGGGGAACCGGGCGGAATGCTGGCGATGCCCAAGGCGAGAGCCAGAGGGAGAGCGATCAGACCGACGGTGACTCCAGAAAAAACTTCGCCCGAGAGAGAAAAAGGCGGGCATTTGCCTTGAAAAATTTCTAGCGAGCGGGGGCGGAATCGGTCGAGAACGGAAGAGGTTTTCACAGAGAAAAGCCCCGTTTTCTAAGGGTGGCGATCGTTGAAGGTTGAGATTTCACAGCACTGAAATAAAAAGATATACGGGGGGTTGGCGCAAGGGGATTTTTTGGGAAGAAGAAAAGGCGGAGAGCGCACAAAATCTCGGGGGAGCGGGGAGTTGGTGCGCCCACAAAAAAACACCCGAAAGCGCAGGGCTTCGGGTGTTTTCTTGGGAGGGGGAAAACGATGAGAAAAAAATTACCAGAAGGGATCCCACATTCCCATGCCGAAAGTGCCGTCGTCCACGCCCATCATTTCCATTTCTGCGGCAGCGGCAGCTTGGTTTTCGGCGATGCTTTGTTGGACGCTGAGTTTTTGGTAAGCTTGGTATTGGGAAGGGCCACCGACGAAAGCGACATTCTTTTTCGGATCCGGATAAATGTAAATCACGCTGTTGCCTTTGGTGCGCATTTGCACTTTGTAGGGGTTTAGTTTCGCCATCATCTGCTGGCGTTTCGGGGTGTTTGCCGGGCGTTCTTGGAATCCTGCGGCGACGAGCAGTTGTTCGGTGGAACCCGAGTTCATCTGGTTGAAGAGAGCGCAACCTTGGGTGAGGAAGAGCGCAGCAGCGGCGGCGATGGAGAGCAAGAAAAAGTTTTTCATCGGCGGGAAGCGTAAAGGAAGGCCACAGGGCAGGCAACCAAGAAAAAAGATTTTTTTCGTTTGCAAGGAAAGGG
>DYNR01000523.1 GCA_020720945.1 Chthoniobacter flavus
TAAGACCGAATGGGCAAATCGGCTTTTTTTAGGAGCCTTCTGGAATCGTTGAACGGTTTTTTCCCGTTTCGGCTATTCGAAGGGTTGGAGAGCTTCGCACCAGTTTTTGGCTTTTTCGATGTTGTTGAATTGTTCGTCGGTTTCGAAAGCGTGGAGGGCGAAGCGAACCAAAAGATGGAGCAACTGTCTGGAGGAAAGGGGGGGAGCCGAAGGGGAGTGCATCAGTTTTTCTGCTAGCCCGATGTATTCTTTGGTAGAAAGGATGCGGAAACTGTGTGCGAGATCGAAAAAAATTTCACCGTGCCGGAGGATGGCAGGAATCGAAGTTGGAACCACATTCATTCCGACTCTGCGAGCAAGGAAGATGGTGAGGCAAGAAAGGGCGGGCGACCAGCCGGAACGGGATTCGATGATCGAAGGCAGGAGGACAGGTGCGGGGTCGGATGGAAGAAAATATTTTTTTGGGGGGATGGGGCGGAGGGAAAGCTCGTTGGAAAGGAAGTCTGCCAAGGTGAGCATGCGTTCGCGGGGGGAGACGGAACCGGATATTTTCAAGAGCAGGGCGCGGCCCCATGCGTTGAGCGTGTTTTTGCTGGCCGCCAAGTCGGTATCGGGGAGTAGGGCGGCAGCCATCGCCCAGCAGGCGGATTCCAAGCAACCGTCGTCTTGTAGAAAAAAGCACACCAAAGAAAAATCATATTCGGCGTTTTTCCTGCGGATTTCGCCAAGCAAATCTTTGGCGATCCGGGAAATTTTTGGATCGGGGGCAGATGCCAAGTCATTTAAATTTTCCAGCCATTTGTCGGCATCGTCGGATATCTGTTCGCGGACGAGCTGCGAAGTGGCGATGTCGTTGTCTGTCAAAAGTTTCGCTAAAGCCTCGGAGGTTTGCGTTTTCACCTTAACCCGCAATGAAAGGCAGAAAACTCCGTTGCGCAAGGGGGGAATTTTAAAAAAGGAGAAAGTGGGGGAGGGGAGAATTGCAGATTGCAGATTGCAGATTGCAGATTGCAGATTGCAGATTGCAGATTGCAGATTG
>DYNR01000263.1 GCA_020720945.1 Chthoniobacter flavus
TGCAGCCCAATTGATTGCAGAGATTCACAGCAGTTATCTCACTGATTCAGGTTACTGTTCCTCTTCGCGCCTCGCCCTCTTCCCCCCCGCCTTTTTATCTTCCCCACACCCGCCTCTGCTGGTAAATCTGGCGCACTCATACTATGCTAAACCTCCTTGCCAGCAAACGGTTTTTGCCTCTCTTCCTCGTCCAGTTCCTAGGAGCTTTTAACGATAACCTTTTCAAAAACGCCTTCATCGTTCTGGTCACTTACAAGACAGCAGCAGAGATGGGTTGGAACACCTCGGGCGCGGTCAACGCAATCATGATCCTCTTCATCGCGCCGATGATTTTTTGTTCCTCGGTGGCGGGACAAATGGCCGACCGCTTTGAAAAATCAACGATGGTTCGCTGGACAAAAGTCGGGGAAATCTTCGTCATGGCTCTCGCCGTCTGGGGGTTTTTGGCGGGACTCCCCTACCTGCTTTTCGCGACGGTCTTTCTCACCGGCGTGCAGATTGCGTTTTTCAGCCCCCTCAAATACGGGATTCTGCCCGTCCACCTCGCAAAGAAAGAACTGGTGGGAGGCTCGGCGATTTTGGAAGCTTCGACCTTCGTCGCGATTCTGGCGGGCACGGGAATGGGGGCGCTGGCGATCGAGGGCGAGGCAGCGGGGATGGCGGTCGCATTTTGGGTTCCGTGGGTTTTGATGGTGCTGGCCTTCGCGGGGTTGGCTGCCAGTTTTTGGATTCCTGCCGCGACTCCTTCGGGCCATTCCTTCCCGATTTCTTGGAATATCCTCCGCTCTTCGCTGGAAATTTTACGCGATGCAAAACCGCAAGTCGGTGTCTGGAGGTCGATGCTGGGCATCTCTTGGTTTTGGGCGATCGGCTCGATCTGGCTCGCCTTCATCCCCCCCTTCGTTTCCGAAGATTTGCACGCCGACAAATCGGTCGCCGCCCTCTTCCTCACTCTCTTCAGCTTGGGCATCGGCGCAGGTGCCCTGCTCTGCCAACGCCTGCTGCACGGCGAAATCAGCGCAAAATATGTCCCCTTGGCGGGACTGGGGTTTTCCGCATTCACCGTCTGCTTTGTCGCGCTCCATTCCGTGCGCCAAAACGAAGTATTTTCCCCGCTTTCCCCGGCTGGATTTTTGATGTGCGCTTGCTTGGTAGGCGTCGCGGTTTGCGGCGGGATTTTCAGCGTGCCGCTCTACGCGATTTTGCAGGCGTGGTCGGAGCCTTCGCACTGCTCGCGCAACATCGCCGCATCGAACATCTTGGGCGCCCTCTTCATGGTGGCGGCAAACGGCTCCGGCATGGTCTTGTCGCTGGCGGGAATGGACGGCGCAAAAATCCTCCTCCTCGCCGCTTTCCTAAACGCCGCGATCGCTTTTTACACGATCCGCGTAATCCCGGAAGCCGTCTTACATACCTTCGTCCGCTGGCTGATGCGCGCGCTTTTCCGCGTCCGCGTCGTCGGCCTCGAAAACTATTACGCGGCCGGCGAGAGGAAGGTCATCATCGCGAACCATGTTTCTTTTTTAGATGCGGTGCTGCTGACGGCTTTCCTTCCCGAAATTCCCACTTTTGCAATCGACACAAAAATTTCGCGTGCGTGGTGGATCCGCCCGTTCTTGTGGATGGCGAAGGTCCACCCCTTGGACCCAACCAACCCCATGGCCATCAAGTCTTTAACCAAGCTGGTCAAAGAAAAAGTCCCGGTCGTTATTTTCCCGGAAGGCAGGCTGACGGTGACTGGCGGCGTGATGAAAGTTTACCAGGGTCCCGGGCTGATGGTGCTCCGCGGTGATGCGGACTTGCTGCCCATCCAACTCGATGGCGTGCAGTTCAGCTTCTTCTCCTACCTCGGGAAAAAAACCAAACAGCACCTCTTCCCGGAAATCACGATGACCGTGTTGCCGCCCGTCCGCCTGGAGCCTTCGGCGGAAGGGGGCAGGGCCGCCCGCACTGCCGTCGTCACCCGCATTTACGACATCCTGACGGAGATGTCCGTCTCCACCGCACCGACGCGCTCGACGCTTTTCGAGTCCTTGCGCCACACGAAAAAATTGCACGGCGCAGGCTTCCCCGCCGTCAACGACCCCACGCTCTCCCCTCTTTCCTACCGCAAACTCATCTCCCGCTCGCTCGCCCTCGCCCCCCGCCTCTGCAAAGGCACCAACCCCGGCGATGCCATCGGCGTGCTTCTTCCCAACAGCAAAGGGACGGTGCTCGCGCTCTTCGGCATCCAGGCGGCTTACCGCGTCGCCGCGATGCTGAATTTTTCTTCGGGCCCTAAAAACCTGGTCAGCACTTGCCGCACGGCCCAAGTGCGCGTGGTATGGACTTCCGAGCGCTTCATCCGCGAAGCCGGGCTAGAAAAATCCGTTGCCGCCCTGCGCGAGGCGGGCATCGAAATCCGCTTTTTGGAATCGCTCCGGGCACGCCCTTCCCTCCCCGAAATCGCCCGCTTTTTTGCCGCTTCCCTCTGCCCTTCCTTGCTCTGGAAAATGACCCAAAAATCGGCGCGCAAAAAACTGCACCTCACCGAAAAAACCGAAGCCGACTCTCCCGCCGTCATCCTTTTCACCTCCGGTTCCAGCGGTGCGCCAAAAGCCGTCGTCCTCTCCCACCGCAACCTGTTGACCAATGTCTTCCAACTCCGCTCCCGCATCGACATGACCCGGCAAGACCGCGTCTTCAACTGCCTGCCGATGTTCCATTCCTTCGGGCTGACGGGCGGAACGCTCACCCCCCTCCTCGGCGGCATCCCCATTTTCCTCTACCCCTCCCCCCTCCACTACGGCATCATCCCGGAACTGGTTTACCAAACCGATTCGACAATCCTCTTCGGCACCAACACTTTCCTCAACGGATACTCAAAAAAAGCGCACCCCTACGACTTCCACTCGGTCCGCTATGTTTTCGCCGGCGCGGAAAAGGTGAAGGAAAGCACGAAAAAGGTGTGGGCCGATGTCTTCGGTGTCCGCATCTTCGAGGGCTACGGGAGCACGGAATGTTCCCCCGCCATCAGCATCAATACGCCGATGTTTAACGAGCCGAGTTCGGTGGGCCGCTTCCTGCCGGGCATCGAATACAAAGTGGAAAGCATCCCCGGCATCAGCGAGGGCGGCAAGCTCTGGGTGCGCGGCGCAAATATCATGCTCGGCTACTACCTGCCGGAAGCGCCGGGCAAACTCGTCCCGCCCCCCGAAGGCTGGTATGACACGGGCGATATCGTGGAAGTTTCCTCTGGCGGTTTCATCAAAATACTCGGCAGAATGAAACGCTTTGCAAAGGTCGCCGGCGAGATGGTTTCTCTGACCGCTGTGGAAGAACTCGCGGCGGCAGCTTGGCCTGGCACGATGAGCGCGGCGTTCTCCATCCCGAACGAACGCAAAGGCGAGGAAATCTGGTTAGTGACGGAAATGCCTGCCCCCAAACGGGAGGCTCTCTTGGCGCAAGCGACAAAAGCCGGGCTTACCGAACTCGTCGTCCCAAAAGTTATTGTAGAAGGAAAAATCCCCGTTTTGGGTTCTGGCAAACCAGATTACATTTCTTTGCAAGCCACCTTCGCCCC
>DYNR01000524.1 GCA_020720945.1 Chthoniobacter flavus
GGAAACTTTTTTTCCTCAACCCCTTACTTGGATGAGGGGATTTCGATGGTTATGCGTGTCCCGACTTCTGGGCGTGAGCGGATCCACATCCTGCCGCCGTATTTTTTTGCGACTTTGTAAGCTTTGGTCAACCCGAAGCCTCCTCCGAGAGTCTGGATTTTTTTTGTGTTGGAGGCGCGGTAGCCGAACTGGACGACGCTGGGGATTTCTTCTGGGGGAATCCCTAGGCCGTTGTCTTCGACGACGAAGCGCAGGGAGGTTTGGTAAATGCGCAAGCCTGCTGAAATTTTGCCGCCGAGAGGAGTGTATTTTCTGGCGTTGGCGATCAAATCTCGCATGACATCTTGGAAGACAGGGGGCATGAGGAAGTATTCTCCCACTTCGGATTCGACTTTCAAATCCACCTGGTAGTCGCGGGGAGTTTGTTCGGCGATATTGAAAACGATGCGGTAGCGACCCCTAGAATTTTTTTCGATGGCGGCGAGAGCTTGGGTGATCGAAAGGGTGAGGTATTCTTCGGAAACGCAGATCCATGCCTCGGGGTTTTTTAGTCGTTCTTCGAGTTCTTCTAGGCGGGAGTGAAAGACATCCAGCACCATCTGGATTGTGTTTTTAAGGCAGAGGGCGTCGGGGTTTGTTTGCAAGTCCGGTTGGGAGTTCCATGCGGATTCGACTGCGGCGAGGATGATCTCGCTGAAAAAGGGGTCTGGGCCGAACGGTTTTCTTTGGATTGCGGCATCGTTGATTTTTTTGACCAGATCCATGACCAAAGATTTTGCCGTGCCGAGGTTTCCAAGAAACACCGAGTCGAGGAGATCCAAGCACCCGTAGAGGGCGTTGATCAAGTTGATTACCGAATGGAGTTCGACGATGATTTCTTGTTCTCCGGTCAGATCGACGGGGACAAGGATTTCGATTTCGTCGGCTTCGGTTAAAATCGGCATATTGTTGGCGCACCAATTAACGGTTTTCAGAAAAAAAGTAAAGGTTGCTTTTTTTGCGGATCGCCTTTAGTTTGGCGGGAGTTTTTCCCTCC
>DYNR01000525.1 GCA_020720945.1 Chthoniobacter flavus
TCCAACAAACAACCCGACAGCAACCAACGCGAACAAAAATATTTTTTTCATACGGAGCTAGGGAATCACGGTTTGCAGCAAAAACGCAAACGGTAAAATCCTGCCAAGACGATGGCGACCCCGAGAAAAACTCCGCTAAACAGAAAATCGTATCCGGGGACGAAGCGTTTTTCCCACGAAGGAAACTCGATTTCTGTAATCGGATCTACTTGCATGACTGCAACTTGCGTCATTGTCCACCCCTGGTGACAGCCTGCCGCCACCCACGCCAGCACGACCGCAAGGACAAGAATCGACCCGCCCCAAAACGCCGCCCTCTTTCCCAGTTTGCAAAGCCGGCAACTCACGGTTCCTCCCCTTCCGCCCACCAAAAAACCCCGCCGTAAATCGCCGCAATCTCCTTCACGAAAAAAACGCAACTCACCACGAGCGAACCTGCTGCCGCTTGTTGGTCGTCACATTCCAGATGGCTACCCGCTTACGAACTTCAACATCCCCTTCTTCCTCCCCATTCGTCGAAGCTTTCACTGTATTGTCGTAATCATCATCCAATGCGACCGCAATCGTGTTGCTCCACGCATCGACAAAAACATTGTCATCCGCAACGACCCCACCCTTGTTTTTTTTGTAATCCGGCGCTTCCAAAAAAACGATTTTCCGCGGGTTTCCGTTCGTGTTAATCCCGCGCAAAGTATCCAGCAAATCCCCGGAAACATCGGAACTTGCGGGAGGGAGTTTTCCGTATTCGGAGTCGTAAGCGATAATCGCCGATGCGATTTGTGCTATATCGTTTTGCACCGCCGCTTTCCGCGCATTGTCCAGAGCGCCCGTGACTGCGGGAACCGTCAACGCAGCCAAAACGCCGATGATGGAAATAACGACAAGCAACTCGATCAAAGTGAAGGCACTCTTCTTTTGGGGATGGGGTTGGGAAAAAATATTCATACGGGTGGTGGGGAAGAAAACTATTCTCCGCGCCGTGCGCTTGCAAGTTTTTTTTGAACCTGAATCCGTGAGATAAATGCAAAGAAGCTCT
>DYNR01000033.1 GCA_020720945.1 Chthoniobacter flavus
AAGCGTCGTGTTTTTCAAGAAAGGGGTATTTCACCTGAATCCGTGAGATAACTGCCGTGAATCTCTGCAATCAATTGGGCTGCAAAGGCTTGGAAAAACCAGGGGTATTCCTTGGTTTTTTCCAAATCTTTTCGCTCCAATGCCTTACAGAGCTTCTTTGCATTTATCTCACGGATTCAGGGAATCCTACTGAATTACAAAACCCAAAAATCGTTTTCTCGTTTTTCGCTTTAGAAAATTAACAAAAACGCTAATCATTGCAAGCGATTTTGATTTTAAAAGAATCCCAGAGCGTCCTATAAGAGACTGGCGGAGGGGGCTTGCTCGACGGGTTCGATCAAAATCATCGTCTCCAGATCAAATAGTTACACCCTCTTCAAGAGCTGCTAAAAAATTCTCTTTGCTTAATAAAACCCCCTCTTCCGGCTTTTCGAGATACTTTCGGATTTGCTCGGAAATATCGGAAGGGAAGTCCGTTTTTTCAATTTTTTCCCTGAGTTTGTTTTTCCAGTCTTGGACATCCCATTCAACAAAGCCTGCTATGCGTGCATTTTGCTTGATGCAAGCCTGCAAATAAGCGTTATTTGGTTCGACTGGCACGCCTTCTGGCTTTCCGCAATACCACAGCCAATCGTACCAATCTCGACCCTTTACAAAAGGGCGAAAAAGAAGAGCAGCAACCTTTCCCGCCATAAGAGTAGGTAAATCGTGATGCCGTAGAGTGAATTGCTCGGGGGATTGGATGAGCGAGGTTTCGCTTTTCTGAAACGGAGGCGGGTTACTATCCGACTCTAAAATAATACTTATTTTCTGGTCAGACATATTTGACAACCTCGCCTCTTTTAGTATACCAGCAAACTGCATTTTAACCTTTTCAACAGGACTCCCTGAAACGCCTGGACTACATTTTGCGGAAACAGAATAGCCCATCTTTTCTACTTTTTTGATAATATTAGGGGCTAATCGATGAAGCGACTCTCCGCCTGTTTGTTCGAAATCTAAATCTTCGCTGAATCTATAAAACCCTTTTCTAGTTTTACTGAAATTTAAATCTTCGCTGAATCGTTGGTGGCGGAAAAGAAAACGCAACGCACACCCGCCCATAAACGAGTGATTATCAAAAAAAATCCCTTCGGACATTACTTTTAGAATAGTCGCCTGCAACCCTTCTCGCAAAACATTCATCCGGAGATTCGGGATCGAATCGGGAACCTGCATCGCTCTATAAATCGCTTCTTCTTTCAACATACAACACTCCATGATTCAGCATCCTCAGAGATGCCTTCAATAATTTTTAACACCATTCTTGAAACTCTAGCAACATTCATTTTCTCCGCAAACTCTTGGAGCAATTCAACATTTACGCAATCGGACTGAATGCGCAACTCTGTCTCAATCTGTTCGTAAGGCATTTCACGGCGGCTGAGATAAATCCAGTCTAAAAGAGCCTTTTCCGATGTCGCAATCAAAGCCCCATCTTCACACCGTTCGCACCCCCAAAACTTATCGGGAGCGATCTGCTGGTAAGAATACCGCCCAAAACTATTTTCTTTCCGGCTAGGGAACCCCGTAGTAACACTCGTAAACTCGCAAACCATTTCAGGAATAACCCCCCGATACGCCATTGCCCAAATTCCGCTCAAGTAAGAAGGCTCTACAATAAGATTAGCCAACCGATGAGGAGGTAGCGCAACTTTACGAATTTTGCTGTTTAATGTATAAACACCGCGTTTAATTGGGATGATCAACCCTTCGTTGACTTTACGGCAGAGAGAAACAGATGCGCTTGCCCCTCTCAACCCAGAAATCATCTCGTACTGCCGTTTTGTAAACACCTCTGAATTACAAAACGCAAAAATCGTTTTATCGTTTTTCACTTCAGAAGATTAACGCGACAGCTAATCATTGCAAGCGATTTTTAATTTAAAAACACAGCCGTCCCATAGGAAGAAAGGATAGCGTGCGTAGCAGGGCGAAAAGCGAGTGAAACAGATCGGTTTTTGAACTACCTGAATCCGTGAGATAAACGCAAAGAAGATCTGTAAGACAATGGAGCGGAAGGACTTGGAAAAAAACCAAGGAATACCCTCTCAAGTCTTTTGCGTCTTTTTTTTAAGCCTTTGCAGTCCAATTGATTGCAGAGATTCACTGATCTCACGGATTCAGGATTCTGTGAGGATTCAGTGCTTTTTTTCCACAATCGGCCTCCCATCAAAAATGCGGCAATGCACAGGCCCGTTGCAAGGCCACCCCAAACTCCTTCTGGACCTGCCCCGAACAAAAACGCCATTGCCCATGACATTGGCAACGCAACGCCCCAGTAAATAAAGTAAGTCCAAATCAGCGGAACCCGCACATCTCCCATGCCCCGCAAACATCCGACTGCCACGACTTGCACCCCGTCGCATATCTGAAAAAAACTGGCGATCACGAGCAGGCGAACGGCCAAGGCGATCACTCCTGCGTCATCGACAAACAAGAGGGAAATCTCTTTTCCAAAGAAAATAAAAATCAGGGCACCTCCTCCCATCGATGCCGCCGCAAGCGCAACGCCGCCCAGCGAAATCGGGCGGACTCGGCACCGTTCTCCCGCCCCTACCGCATGGCCGACCCGCACGCTCATGGCGATGGATACCCCTAGCGGAAACATGAATGTCGTCGCGATGCAAGTCATTGCAATTTGGTGCGCGGCAAGGGCTTGCACGCCAAACCAGCCCATCATCAAACTGGCCAAAGCGAACGCGCCCACTTCCCCTAAAACCTGGAATGCCGAGGGGAACCCCAGCCTTGCCATGGAAGGGAAATGCCCGAGCACCTTTTGAAAATCAAAAGACCGCGGGAGGTAATCCCTGTAAAAATTCCCTCGGAACAAAAGAAAAAAAAGAACGGCGGCAGCGGCCAAACGAGACAAAAAAGTTGCGATTCCCGCTCCGGTAAGCCCCAGTGCCGGAGAGCCCAAGTTCCCGTAAATGAAAACCCAGTTCAGGGCCACATTCAAAGCCACGCTGCCAATCACGACCCAAAAAGGCATCCACGGACGCGATAGCGCTTCCGAGAAAAACTTTCCGCTCGTCAGCACCAGCGCGGGAAAAACAGACAGGGCGAGCATCACCAAAAATCCTCTGGACTCTTGGACGAGTTCTGCCGGTTGTCCGAGTTTTTCGTAAAACGGCAAGCCCGCCAAAATCAGGCCAGCCAACAGGGCGGATAGAACGGCGGCAAAAACTGTGCCCGCGTAAAAAATTTCGCCGGTTTCCTTCTTTTTTCCTGCACCGAACGCCCTCGATGCGCAGACGGAAACGCAGGACATCGCCCCGAATCCGAAGACGAAAAAAACCATCGTTACCGTGTTTGCAAATGCGCACGCAGCCAGCGCGGTCACCCCCACTTTTCCCACCATGATGCTGTCTGCCCAGCCCATCAACATCTGCCCGAAAAATCCCGCGACCATCGGGAACGCCATTTTGCTTGTCGCTGGAAGCTCTTCTAGCCAAGAGGGTTGCAACGGTTTTTTTTCAGGAGCTGCCAAGTTGTTTTTCACGGCGCTCCCCCTGCGGTGCAGGAGATTCCCCGCGAGGCAGTCCCTCGCCAAAAGGAAAAAATTACGCCTTTCCCTTTGTCCCAGAAAAAAGGCATTTTATTTTTTTGGGGCGGTGGCGGTCGGGTTGTATTCCGCCCGGAGGTTCCCGTAGGTGCGGATCATCTCCGCAAAAAATTTTCCCGAAGGCTCGATTTTGCGGACTTTGCTTTGCGGGTCCACGACGCTCATCCCAAATTTCGGGACAAAGCCTTCCGTCCATTCGTAGTTGTCGATCAGCGTCCACGCAAAATAGCCGCGGACATCATAGCCGTCCGACATCGCCAGGCGGACTTGGTTGATGTGGTCCCTCATGTATTTGACCCGCTTCATTTCGTTCTGCGTCCCGACCCCGTTTTCCACTACCACCATCGGTTTTTTGTAGCGGTCCGAGACTTGTTTGATGATTTCGTAAATGCCACGGGGGTCGATCTTCCAGCCCATTTGCGTGTAGTTGATCGACATTTCCCCGCGGCCTTGGTTGAGCAAATCCGGTATGTCTGCGTCCTGGCTGTAGTAGTAGTTGATGCCGATCAAATCGCACACATCGTAAATTTTGTCGAGGTGGTCATAGTTCTGGCGCAGCATCATGTTGTAGGTGCAAAGGGTCGGGTCCTTCCAGATGTTCGGGCGCCAGGTTGGCAAGGAGTGGACGCTCATGACGAGGGCATCGGGGCGTTCTTTCCGGATGATTCCTGCAGCGACACGGAAGTTGTCGGCGGCGGCAGCCATCGCCTTTTTGTAGCTCCACGGGCGCAGTAGCAACCCGGGAGGCCAGTGGCCCGCCAGCCAGCCCAACTGCACGGCTCCATTCGGTTCGTTCTGTGGGATAAACACTCGGACATGGGGTTTGAGAGCGCGCACCATCTTGGTCACAAACTGTTCCCATGCAAGGGCTTCCTCGGGGTGCAAGAAGTTGACATCCGGTTTTTTTACGCCGTCGTATAGCCAGCTCGGGAAGGTGAAATGCCAGAGCGTCACGACGGGTTCGATCCCCGCTTCTTTGAGTTTCCTTGCCGATTCCGCATATTGCCGGATGGCGGCTTCGTTGTATTCGCCGCGCTTGGGTTCGACTCTCGCCCACTCGATGCTGAAGCGGAAATGGTTCACGCCCATTTTTTTCACAACCGCCAAATCTTGGTCGAAGTTTGACCAGGAGTAAGTCGCGTGATCGCCGCGGACGGGTGCCTTCTTTTCCTTCATGGCAAAAATGTCCCAGTCCGTCAGGAAGTAGCCGGGGCTTCCCGGAGCCATTCCGCGGTCTTCGTTCTGGTAGCTGCTGGTGGAAGTCCCCCACCAAAACGGACCCGTTTTGACGGTGGAAGATTTTTCGGCTTGCGCCTGAGAAATCTGGGGCGGTTTTGGTGCCGTCACGCAACCGCCCAGCAACAGCGCGGCGACGGTCAGGATCGAAGAGAGGGTTTTCTTTTTCATACGGGAAGAATTTAGGCTTGGTATTCCCCTGCAAAAAATCATAAATAGTTGACGAAATGAAGAAGATTCTCGGTTTATTGTCATTGTCTCTGTTGCTGTTGCTGTTGCTCCCGGACCTCTCTGCGTCCCCTCTTTCCGCTCCTGCATCGAAAGTCGGAAACGATGTCGTTTTGCTTTACAGCGGAGAAAAAATCGCGGGACGCATCCTTTCCCAAAACAAAAAAACCGTGATCATGATGGCGGACTCCGGTCATTTGGTGATTCCAAAGCACGACATCCAGCGGATTTACGACGATTCGGAAGGGCACCTCGCTTTCACCGATTTGCTTCCGAAAAAAGGTTCCTTCCCTCCTTGGTGGGTCCCTGCTTACGATCTTTTTTTCATGGACTGGCTCAAAACTTTTGAGCAAATCCCCGCTACGGTCATCGAATCTGGGGAACTCAAAAATGTCCCTTATTTGTCTTTCCGTGCGAACAAAGATTTCGAGTTGAACATCTACGGGGATCCCGAACATCCTGCCGGTTTGGAAATCGGCGTTTACGGTCGTCGTCGCTCGGATCCCGAAACCCAAAAAATGTTACGCGAGTTCATGACTTCTTACCTCCACAGCATGAAAGAAATCCGTGCGTTGGAAAGCCTTCCGGCATCGGGTGGGCGAGTTTCGGTGGACGGCATGACCTTGGCCATTCTTCCGCCCGACTCCGAGGATGCTTACGGTGGCTGGTGGGTATCGCTCTGCTATCCCAAGGCGTTAGCAAAGGCGAAAGTGCCTGATTCAAAACTAGATGCGGTCACGCAAACCCATGCCGAAATTGTTCAAAAAACGGCGTCTGCCACTTCTTGGGATAAAAAGGACATGGAAAAATCCCAGAAAAAACTGGCGAAGAAAACCTCGCGTTTGATTTACCAGCAATAGCCGCAACCAGTACAACCAGTTCTTGCAGTTTCTTTTTTTCTCTTATGCAAAACCGCATCGATGCCGTTTTTGAACGCCTCAAACAGCAAAACCGCAAAGCTCTCGTCGCTTACATTACTGGCGGTGACCCCGACTTGCCTCGTTCCTTTGAAGTGGCCGCAGCCATTGCCGAGGCGGGAGCGGATCTGTTGGAAATAGGGGTTCCTTTTTCTGATCCTTTGGCGGATGGTCCGACCATTCAAGCGGCGGCAGGGCGGGCGCTCGCTTCCGGTTCTACCGTCCCGTCCTTGCTTGCACACCTGCGGGAGTTCCGTAAAAAAAGCCAAGTCCCAGTCGTTCTCTTCACTTACCTGAACCCGATCTTCGTTTATGGTTACGAAAAATTCGTCCGCGATGCCTGCGAGGCGGGAGCCGACGGCCTGTTAATTTTGGACTTGCCTCCCGACGAAGCGGCACGGAATCAAGACTTGAGTTTGCAGCACGGGCTTCACCCGATCCAGCTCATCGCGCCTACGACCCCGGAATCTCGCGTCGCACAAATCGCGGCTTCTGCCCGTGGTTTCATCTACTATGTTTCCCGTGAGGGCGTGACGGGGGAACGCCAAGAACTCGCTTCTACGATTGGGGACGGCGTTGCCTTGATCCGCAAATACTCCTCCCTTCCCGTCTGCGTCGGGTTCGGCGTTTCCTCGCCAGACCAAGCGGCGGAAGTCGCCCGCCAGTCCGACGGCGCGGTCGTCGGCAGCGCGTTCGTCCGAAAAATCGCGGAACTCTCCAGTTCGCCTTCCCTGCCTTCGGACATCCACGATTTCGTAAAACCTTTTGCCGATGCCGTTCACGCATCGCTTTGATAAACCGCCGATCTTCCTTCAACAAACCATGACAAACCAAACACCCGAAATTCCACCCGCTCCGCCAACTCCTCCTTTTCCCTCAGGCAATCAACAAAACCAAGGCAACCAACCACTTGCATCTGTTATGAAAACTTCTCAATGGGCTATTATTTTTCACCTCAGCGGATTTCTCGGGCTCATCGCCCCCATTCCTTTGGTCAACATCCTCGCACCACTCGTTCTCTGGCTCATGAAAAAAGCGGATTCTCCCGAGCTTGACGCAGTAGGGAAAGAAGTCCTCAATTTTCAGATTTCCTATTTCATTTACACCATTGCTCTCGGGGTCATCGGCTCCATTCTCACCATCATCCTTGTCGGCTTTTTGCTTTACCTGCTCATTCCTGTCGTGGTTGTCGCATGGATTGTTTTGATGATTATCGCGGCGGTTAAAACAAGCAACGGCGAGGCGTATCGCTACCCGTTGACCATTCGTTTTCTCGCCTGATTTCCTGTTTTTTTCTTTCTTTCTCGGAGGGAGGAAAAAAGAAATGGCAGCATCGCATTGAATGAATAAATCGACGAAAGGAGGCACCCTGCAAGCCGCGCTGGAGACTGCCATGCGCGGTCTATCCTCGCTTTTGCGCCCTCCTGTTCGTTGGTTGCGCCGTCTCCGCCGGCAACCGGTTCCCGTCACCGACACCAGTCGCCTCCTTGCCACCCTCATCCAAGTTTTCGCTGCGTTTACGAACTTGGACGAAACGGTGATCGAAGAGGAAATCGACTTGAGCCTCGGCTTCCTGCGCTACGATTACCCGGATGCCGTTTATACCGAGCTCCGCAAACTTTTTCGCCAGGCTCTCCACGAACAGCAAGACCTCGATGCCATCGCCCGCAAGCTCGCTTCCGAGCTTTCCGAGGAGCGCAAACTGATGCTCGGCATCCAGCTTTACGACTTGATCGCCCGCTCCGGCCTCAAGTCTCCCTCGATTCTTGCCTACTATTCTTTCATGTCGAATCTAGGCATGACCAGCCAGGCCATCGACATCGTCTATCAGCTCACCGCAAAAGAAAGCGCGCCGATTCCCATTTACGAGTCCGGGCAATCTCCCCTGGAAACCCTAAGTCTCGGTGCCGCAGATCAATCCGATGTCGCGATGAAAGGCTTTCAATCCGGGGAAACAATCCAGGCTTACCGCTACCACGACCTCATGCTGGTAAAGAATTTTACCCGCCGCAACTTCATCATCCAAGGTCGCCTCGTGCAGCCAAATGACATCGGGCGCATCTACGCCCACCAACGCCTCGTCTGCGACGACCAAGTCATCACCCACCAAGACCTCGTTTTCTACTTCAACGCGAAAAAAAATGTTTCCCAGATCCATGTTTTCATTTCGCTCAACAGCAACAACGAAGTCGATTTGTCAAAAACACGGGAGCGCGACAGTTGCATGGAAGTTGTTTTCGGGCTGAAAGTCCGGGTCATCGCTTTGAAAAATGTCAACGCGTCCTTGCGGGAGACACGCCTCGATGCCGGCGCGCAAGCCGAAGCCACGCTGGAAGATAAAATCGTTTTTTTCAACCACAACGAACTCACTCTCGACGATCTCCGCCGCCGCGCCCGCACCTTCAGCCGCCGTTTTTCGCTCCGCGCTTCAAAGTCCGAATACCTCGTTTCGAACCAGACTTCTTTGCTCGGAGACGGGGATATCCTTCTCTCTCCCGGAATCGGTGGCGATGTCCTTCTGAAAATCGAGTGCGATTACGAAAAGAAAGTGGGGAAAGTCACTGTCCTTCAAGCGGATCGCCCGATTGTAGTCCGGGGCACCCCGGTCCGCAATTCCGCGCTGTTGGAAGACGGCGACACCATCCGCATCGATGCCGCGCAACTCCTCCGCTGCAACTTCTCCGACCGCCTCATCGAAGAGGAACGCAACATCGTCCGCTCACTGGAAGTCCGCGACCTTTCCTGCCGTTTCCGCAATGGTGAGACGGCCCTAGAGTCGATTTCTTTTTCCGCTCTCCGCGGCGAAATGATTTGCGTCATGGGTGCCAGCGGGTGCGGCAAGAGCACGCTTCTCAAAACCCTTTCCGGGCAGTTCCGCCCGATCTCGGGCGAAGTCCTTTTCAACAACCGTTCGCTTTACGGGCACTTCGAGGAGCTCAAAAAATATGTCGCTTACATCCCGCAATTCGATGCCTTCGACGAACATTTGACCATCGAAGAGAATCTCGAATACGCCGCCGCCATCCGGTCCCCGCATTTGAGCCGACGCGAGAGGACCCGCCGCATCGATGCGAAGTTGGCGGAGCTTGGCCTAAACGAGCGGCGCGGCAGCGTCGTTGGCTCCCCCCACAAAAAAACCTTGAGCGGCGGCGAGCGCAAACGCCTGAACATCGGTCTCGACATGATCGGTTCGGCGGACATTTATCTTTTTGACGAACCGACCAGCGGGCTTTCCTCCAAAGACTCCGAGCATGTCATAGAAATCATCCGTTCCCTTTCGAATAACAAGATCGCCCTCGTCACCATCCACCAGCCCAGCTCCAAGCTCTTCGGGATGTTCCAAAAAGTCATTCTGCTGGACAAAGGCGGGAAGCTCGTTTTCTTTGGGACGACGGAAGAAGCTCTCACTTATTTTGCGCAAGCCGAACACCAGCAACAGTTTGGGACTAGCTTGGGCACTTGCCCCGCGTGCGGCTCCAGCCGTCCGGAGTTCATTTTCGATGTTTTAGAAACCCCTCTCCGCGACCTCGGCGGCGACATTATTTACGAAGAGAACAACCGGGGTCAACTCGTGCCTGCCCGCCGGTTTTCCCCCGAGTATTGGCGCGACCGTTACGAGGCGTGGCGGCTGTTTAAGGAGGTCAAGTCGGGGGCGCCAGTCACCAGGGAAAAGGAGCCATCCCAAACTTCTCGCCCCGCCGAGCGGAAGCCGATTTCTTTCCGCTGGCGGGAAGAGTTTTTCCAGTTTTACATCCTCCTCGCCCGCTCGTTTGTCAGCAAGCTCCGCAACGAGGCGAACCTCCTCATCACCCTCATCATGGCTCCTCTTTTGGCCTTGCTGATCGGTGCCGTCCTCCATTACTCGGAATCCAGCACCTACGATTTCGCGTCCGCTTTCCACATTCCCGCATACCTTTTCTTGTCCATCGTCGTCGCCATGTTCCTCGGTTTGACCAACAGCGTGGATGACATTATCCACGACCGGCCCGTGCTGATCCGGGAGCGGAACCTGAATGTCCGCATCGGTTACTATGTTTGCGCTAAAGTCCTTTCACTGAGTTTCTTTGCCGCGATTCAGTGCCTCCTTTTTTCGTGGATCGGCAACTGGATTCTCGCCGTCCGGGGGTTCACTTTCCCGATGTTTTACTACCTTTTTTTGACGGCGTTGAGCGGCATCGCCATCGGGTTGCTTCTTTCTTCCCTAGTTTCTGAAAGCAAGACTGCCGTGCTCCTCATCCCCGCCGTTTTTATCCCGCAAATCATCTTGGGAGGCTCTTTCATCAAGTATGAGGAAATGAACCGCAACTTGGATGTCGCCTACGCTTTCCAGGCGTGGTTCGAGCGGCATCCGGAAACCGCCATGCAGCCCCAGAGCGAGCTGAAAGTCCCTCTCATCTGCGAGTTTAACCCCATGCGCTGGAGCTACGAAGCCATCATTTTCGCCCAAGCAAAACTCAACCCCCTGACTTTCCGGCAAAAGAAAATCCAGACCCAAATCCGCCGCTTGGTTTCCAACCGCCACCTTTCCGAAGAACAGGAAAACCGCCTCGACGACCTCAAAGAATTGCTGGCGATTCTTTCCGGTCTCGAAGCCTCTTCCCCCCGGCAAATGGACGGCCTGTTGCGGGCGGTGGACGGCGTCATTGCTGGTGCCCCCCTCGACCGTTCGGCTTTTGATGATTCTTCCCCCGGTTTTACGGCAGAACAACTGTTCGTGAACCGCAAGGTCGTGGACTTGGTCAGCAAGGCGGAAATGGAACAATCCGATTACAGGGAGTCCCGCCACCAGAATGTTTTCTTTGGGCCGATGAAGGAATACTTCGGGATCCGCTCGGACATTTTGACTTTCAACGGTTGCGTCCTCCTCTTTTCGAGTTGCGGTCTTTTCTTCCTGCTTTACATCATCTTGCGTGTCCAACTCCGCAGCAAACGCACCTAATTTTTTCCCCCATTGATTTTCATGATCCCCGATGATTCAGAAGGTTTGATTCCTCCGCCGCCCGCTTCCTCTCTTGTTTCGGCAGAAGACATAGCAGATTTTCTCGCGTGCCCAGAAGACATTGCCGAGGCCATCCGCAGCGCGAACGACCTGGCCCGCAAAGAGGCGGCCGCCAACATCGCAAAAAGCGAGTTTCTCGCCAACATGAGCCACGAAATTCGCACCCCGATGAATGGCATCCTTGGCATGAATGGGCTTTTGCTGGACACGGATCTCACGCCGCGCCAACGGCATTTTTCCGAAATGGTCCAGCGCAGCGCAGAAACGCTCCTCGACATCCTGAACGACATTCTCGATTTTTCGAAAATCGAAGCGGGAAAGCTGGAACTCGAATCCGTCGATTTTGACCTCGAACAAGTTTTGTCGGACACCTCTTGCCTTCTCGCCGTCCGCGCGGAAACAAAAAAAATCGAGCTCCTTTGGACGGTCGCCCGCGATGTGCCCGCCCGCCTGGTCGGAGACCCCGGTCGCCTCCGCCAAATTTTGAACAACCTCGGCAGCAACGCCGTCAAATTTACCGACAAAGGAGAAGTCGCCATTTTTGTTTCCTTGGAAGAAGTTTCGGCGGATTCCGCGCTCCTGCGTTTTTCTGTCCGCGATACGGGCATAGGAATACCCGAAGAAAAACAGGGGATTCTCTTCGACAAATTTTCTCAGGTCGATGTTTCCGTGACGCGCCGTTATGGTGGCACTGGTTTAGGGCTCGCCATTTCCAAACAGCTCGCCGAGCTGATGGGTGGCTCCATCGGGGTTCTTTCTTCTCCTGGAAACGGTTCGGAATTTTGGTTCACCGTCCGTTTGGGGATTCCCGAAGCTGCCAGTTGCCCCTCTCCTGCACTCCCGCCCTCGTCTCTTGCAAACACGCCGATTTTGATTGTTGACGACAATGCGACCAACCGAGAAATCCTCCGCAACCGTTTGGAGTTGTGGGGTTTCCTTCCATCGGAAGCCTCTGGGGCGGCCGCGGCTCTCGTTTCCCTGCGCACCGCTGCAAAAAACGGGAACCCATTTCCTCTCGCCATTCTCGATATGCAAATGCCGGATGTCTCCGGTGAAGAGTTGGGCAAGCAGATCAAGGCCGACCCCGCCATCGCTTCCACCCGCATGATCATGATGCCTTCCGTCGGGTCCAACCAAGACGACTCCCATTTTTTTCAGCTCGGCTTCGATGACTTCACCACAAAACCCGTTCGCCCGAGCGACTTGCTGGACTCCCTCAGCCGCGTTTTGTCTCGCCCTGCAGGTTCCCCTCCCGAATCCCTCCCGCCGCGCCGCGCCTCCGGTTTTTCGCTTGCCCCCGTCGCCCGCATTTCCAACGCCCGCATTTCCAACGCCCTCATCCTTGTCGCCGAAGACAACCAGATCAACCAGCAAGTCGCCCTGGCCCTCCTCCGCAGGTGGGGCGTCCGCGCCGATGGGGTTGCCACGGGACGGGAAGTCCTTTCCTCGCTCGAACTCGTCCCTTACGATCTCGTTTTCATGGATGTCCAGATGCCCGAACTCGATGGGTTTGAGGCGACGGCAGCCATCCGCCGCTCGCCGATTCCCGGGTTCCCGACGAATATTCCGATCATCGCCATGACCGCCCACGCGATGGCGGGCGACCGCGACCGTTGCCTTGCCGCAGGCATGAACGATTACATCCCCAAACCGATTACCGCTCCCTCGCTCGAAGGCATTTTGGAAAAATGGCTCCCGAAAGCCCTCGGTGTCCCGGTGCAAGCGCCCCCGCCGCCGCCCCCGAAAAAGAAGTTTGTATCCCATTCAAAAAAAACGACTTCCATCCTTCCTCCCGCTTATTCTTTCTTGGAAAACATGGGAGGGATTCCATCTCTTTGCGCGGAAATTATCCAGACAGGAATCGGCGAGGCATCCAACCACATCCCCGACATCCAGCAGATGATCCGCCAAGGCGATTTGGACATGGCGGCAAAACTCCTGCACGCGTTTCGCGGGAGCGCATTGACCCTCGGAGCCGATTCGTTAGCACCCCTCCTCACGGAAATGGAAGAGCTTTGTGTCGCAGGAAACGCCGCAGGTGCCGAGGCACTCCTCCCCGATTTCTCCGTGCAATCCGGCATTTTCATCAACGACATGGACCACCTCCTCAACGAATTTTTATCGATGTGAGCCTCTCGCAACTTTTTTCCGAAGCACCAGAAAACGGGGAGGCCCCGTTCTTGAGCGATTCGCTTCCCCCAGTCTTCGCTCGCCTTGCCGAGCGCATCGGGATCGAAAAACTCCGTGCCCGCCTCATCAAGCAATCCACCCATTCCGCAGGCCTCCGCCACCAGGGCGAGGGAGTCCTTTCGGTGGAACGCTTCATCCCCATCGATTCCCTGGTCACTTGGGGGCTCCGACTTTGTTGTTTGAGCAACCTCGGTCGCCATTTTGCCCAGAGCTTGCAGGTCGAACACAACACGGTTGCGTCGCCCTCCGTTCCGCCACCTTTCGATGGTTTTCGCATCCTGCAACTCAGCGACCTCCACACCGATCTCGATACGGGCATACTTCCCGTTCTCGCCAAAGTTTTGCCGTCCGTCGAATACGATCTCGCCGTCATTACCGGCGATTACCGCAACGAAACCCTCGGCGATTTTGCTTCCTCCATCAGCGAAACCCAAAAAGTAATCCGGCTTCTCCGCCCTCCTGTCCTCGGGATTTTAGGGAACCACGA
Source organism: Chthoniobacter flavus (assembly GCA_020720945.1). Taxonomy (GTDB): domain Bacteria; phylum Verrucomicrobiota; class Verrucomicrobiia; order Chthoniobacterales; family DYNR01; genus DYNR01. Next base: position 13,662 of record DYNR01000033.1, read on the forward strand.
TTTTTTGGAAATGGTTCCGGAGCTGGAAGATGCAGGGCTTTCTTTGCTTTTG
>DYNR01000264.1 GCA_020720945.1 Chthoniobacter flavus
CCTTTCGCTCCAATGCCTTGCAGAGCTTCTTTGCATTTATCTCACGGATTCAGGTTAGCGGCAATTTGCGGCACCGCCTCACTCACCCGAACGGTTTCTCCCAGCAACAAAGGAACGAAATTTTTTTGGGCTTTGAACCATGTTTGCTGTCTTTTTGCGTAGCGGAGCGTGGCGGACAAAATTTTTGCTTGGCATTCGCCCTCGTCGATTTTCCCTTCGAGGAAAGAGGTGATTTCGCGGAACCCGATCGCTTTGCCCGCAGTTTCGCCGATCCCCGTTTTCAGCGCGCTCCGGACTTCATCAATGGCGCCGCCAGCCAAAAGTATCTCCACATTGTTTCGGATCCGGGCGTGGAGTTCTTCGCGCTCACGCCAAAGATAAATTCCCGTGTGTCTGCGGGGTGGTCTGCCATTCCATGCCGACCTGCTTTTTTCCAAAGGCATCCCCGTTTGCAAAACAATTTCAATCGCACGAAGGACGCGCCGGGGGTTGTTTCTATCAATCGCGTCGAACGCCTGCGGGTCTGCTTCGCGCAAGCGAGATTGCAGGGCATCGAGCGAAAGCGAAGATAATTCGGCACGCAAAGCGGGGTCGGGGGAAGGGATCGGGTCTATTCCGTGCGTGTAAGCTTTGATATAAAAGCCTGTGCCGCCGCAAAAAATCGGCGTTTTCCCGCGCCCGGAAATTTCCGCTGCAACTTCTTCAGCCAAAACGAGATAGCGCGCGGCATCACAAGTTTCCTCGATGGGGAGAAAACCAAACAAATGGTGGGGGACTTCCTCCGATAGCCCCGCCTCTGGTTGTGCCGTCAAGACCGGCAGTCCCGCATAAATTTGATAGGCGTCCGCGCAAACGATTTCGCCGCCGAGACTTTTGGCAAGCTCGACGGCGAAAAGAGTTTTTCCGACCCCGGTGGGGCCGGCGATTACTATGGGGTTATTGTTCAGCTTGTTGCGTATTGCGTTCCCGTTCGCTGCGCCGTTCTTCGACGGCTTTTGCACCGCTGACCACCAGTTTGCGGTTCATGTATTCCTTGTCGTGCAATTCGTTCACTGCCCGTTTGGCTTCATCCACCGTTTGCATTTGCACGAACGCAAAACCCTTGGAGCGCATCGTCTGCTTGTTCACCACGATTTCGACATTCTGGACGAGGCCGACCCCGTTAAACAGTTCGGAAAGATCGCTTTCCGAGGCGTCAAAAGAAAGGTTGCCCACATAGACACGGGGAGTGGTCACTTCGACTTCTTCTGGTTTGCGCAAGCCTGAGCGGACGTGTTCCCTCTCCCGTTTTGGACGCTCTTGGCGTTCGGAAGAAGAGGACGGCTGGGCGGGATCTTTCGGTGCTCGGCTCCGTTGCGGCGTTTCGTTTTCCGCCTCGGATTTCCCTGTGAAAAAGGAGACGATTTTCTGCCAGAAGGTTTGTTTGGGGGCGGGCTTGCGAGAAGAAGAGCCGTTTGCGGGACGATAGTCCGAGCGACCTTCGCCCGGAGAACGGCGGCCTGTCCTGCGCGGACGGCGGCGGTCTGAGGATTTTTGTTCGGTTGACATTCTTGATTTTTTCTAATGCTTGGAAAAACCGTGTTTTGACCGGGTTGCGCACTTGCGCCGCCCTTAGATCAAATTGACAAAACAAAGTTTTCGATTGTTTTTTGCGAGGTATCGGCGGATGGAAGCCCGGCGGGAGAATTGGCAATCGCCCCACCGAGGTCCTTCCTGTCCGCTCTTGCTTTCTTTTTTTTACCCATGAACCGGGCTCGAACGCGTCGTTGCTTGCACGCAATAGGACAAGCTTCGATACTGGAAAAAGACAAGTGCGAAACCGAAATAGCCCGCAACGGCGTTCAACATAAAAGAAACTCTCCGCGATTGCAAGGACTTGTTTTTTCGGAAAAACTTCTCCGCCGCTTCGTGTGGCACCGGTATTTCCACGCAAGCCTCGCCTGTTGCCAAAATCCGAAATGCGGCATTTTTCCCATGCGATTCCGTTCTTTCCAACCTCCCCCGTTTTCGGATAAACTCCCGTCTCCTTACTTTCCTATGCTCGACAAACTCGTTTCCGCTCTCTCTTCTTCTTCGCTGATTTCTTCTGCCGTGACCCCGATTCTCCAGCAACAACTCGGGCAGGCGGGCATCGTCCGCTCGGTCCAAATTGACCCCGCCAAAAAAAGCGCGGAAATCATCATCGATCTCGCGGGAGAAACAAACCCTCTGATTTTGTCGGCAAACGGGTATTCGCTGGGCCAAGACAACGGAAAAGCGATTCTTGAAATTGCGAGCTGGTCTTGCCCTTCGCATGCGTGGATCGAAATTCTCGGGCACAAATTTCTTCCCGATGCCAAGATTCCTCTCCCCGTCCCCTACGCTCTCGCGTCGTCCTTCCTGTAATCGTCCGGGCAATCTCTGCGATCTGGTCGCATGGGATTTGAATCTTTTCGGGAGCGTCTGCGATGCGGGCAACGATGGATGCCGCCCGCAGTTTTTTCGTGTGAAGAAATTGTTGCAATCGGGCACTTCCCTTCGTTTGGTGAGCGGGTAGATTTTCGCCTGTTATGGAAGTCCCTATATTTCTCGTCATCACGGTCGTTTTGCTCGCTTTAGCGTTTGATTTCACCAACGGGTTTCACGATGCGGCAAACGCGATCGCGACCGTTGTGGCGACGAAAGCTTTGACGATGCGCCAAGCTTTGGTCATGGCTGCGATTTTGAACATCATCGGTGCATTTTTTGCAACCGCCGTAGCAAAGACGATCGAGTCGGGCATCATCTCCGATGTCGGCGATCCGATCAACGCCCAGCTTATCGTTCTTTCCGCCCTTTCCGGTGCCATTCTTTGGAATATCATCACATGGTATGTCGGGATGCCTAGCAGTTCCTCGCACGCCATCGTCGGCGGGCTCGTCGGCGCGGGTGTGGCTTTTCACGGGAGGGGCGAAGTCGTCTGGACTAATATCTGGGAAAAAGTCGTCATTCCGATGGTTCTTTCCCCTGTGTTTGGTCTTCTCGTCGCCAGTTTTCTTATGTCGTTGATTTACATTGTTTTTCAAGGAATCAAAAAGGAACGACGCGATCCGATGTTCCGGAAAATGCAGATTTTCGCCGGTGGGTTGATGGCGTTTTCCCACGGTTCTAACGATGCGCAAAAAACCATGGGCGTGATCACGCTCGCTTTGGTTGGCGCAAAATTGTTGGATGACCCGACGGGGGCGATTCCTTGGTGGGTCATCCTTTTGTGCGCGCTGGCGATGGGGTTAGGGACTTTGGCCGGAGGGAAGCGGATCATCGAAACTGCCGGGCACAAAATCACGAAACTCGAAAACGAAAGTGGTTTTGCGGCAAATATCGGGGCATCGATCACGATCTTGGCTTGCTCTCGTTTGGGGTTGCCGGTGAGCACGACCCATGTGGTGGCAGGTAGCATCACCGGTGCGGGATTGATTGCCAACAAGGGGAAAATCAACTGGGCGACTTGGCGGCACATGGGCACAGCGTGGATTTTGACTCTCCCGGGATCCGCAGGCATCGCCTTGATCGTTTACCTCGTGCTGG
>DYNR01000034.1 GCA_020720945.1 Chthoniobacter flavus
AGAGTGCCGCTAAAGACCAAGCTCCCCCCCACTTCAAAAAATCTCTTCTTTCCATAATTTTCTCTTCAACTATTTTTTTTACGAACAGAGGTCAGGATGTCTGAACCTGCTCACAACGGAAAATACAACAACTCCGCCCTTCACGCAAGAGATAAAATCTTTTTTTTCTGACATTCCAGAAAAAAGAAAACCTGGAACTCGCGAGCTTTTCCGATCGCAGGTTCCAGGCTTCTCCCAAATAAACAACTCAAAAATGGTTTGCTACGCCACCATCAAGCGAGTTCCTCGCCGACCATGTAACGGGCAAACCGACGAACCACGATATTCTCCCCGAGTTCGGCAATTTTGGATTTGATATAATCCTGAATGCTAATGTCAGGGTTCTTGATGAACGCTTGTTCGAGCAAGCAAATCGTGCTGTAAAACTTGTCAACTTTCCCCGCAACGATTTTTTCGATGATATTCTGCGGCTTGTTTCCGCCTTGCTCGGCAATTTGCCCCTCGTAAACTTCTTTTTCCCGATCGAGCAAATCCTGCGGCACATCTTCGCGTGCGACATAAAGAGGATGCGCCGCCGCAATATGAAGAGTGAGGTCTTTCACAAAATCGCGGAAGTTTTCGTTCTTGGCAACAAAATCGGTTTCGCAATTCACTTCGATCAAAACCCCGACCCTGCCCTGCATGTGAATGTAAGAAGCAATAATGCCTTCTTTGGCCGAACGCATCGCTTTTTTCGCCGCTCCAGCAATTCCCTTTTGCCGCAAAATCGTCTCTGCTTTGACGAGATCCCCGCCTGCCTCTTCCAAGGCACGCTTGCAATCCATCATTCCTGCGTTCGTTTTTTCCCGCAATTCCTTCACGAGTGAAGAAGTAATTTCTGCCATAAAATGAATAAAATAAATTAGGTTATCAAATGCCGAGAGCCTCTACGGACTCCCAGCAAAAATGTTCAGTTGTTCTAAAGGAAAAGATTATTCGGAAATGCCATCCAATGCGACAGCTTTCGGCGCAGGTTCAGCCCCGCCTTTTTTGCCGGTCGAAGTCACGATCGCATCCACCAAATGTTGCAAAATGATGCGGATGGAACGAATCGCATCGTCATTCCCAGGAATCGGGTAAGCGATTTTTTCGGGGTCGCAGTTGGTATCAACGATAGCGATCACAGGAATCCCCAAGCGATTGGCTTCCGCCACCGCAATTTCCTCGCGGGGAGTATCAATCACAACGACCACATCGGGCAATTTCGTCATCTGGCGAATCCCGGAAAGGTTGTGCTTGAGACGATTTGCTTCGCGCCGCAAAGAAGATGCCTCTTGTTTGTTCATCCGATGGTAATTCGGAGATGCTTCAATTGCATCAATCTGATCCCAGCGACCTACGCTCTTCCGAATCGTCTGAAGATTCGTCAAAGTCCCGCCCAACCAACGCTGGTTGATGTAAAACTGCTTGGTAACCTCCGCCGCTTCTTTCACGGCCTCTTGCGCCTGTTTCTTGGTTCCAACAAACAAAACTCGTCCACCTTTGGCGACGGTTTGTTTAAGGAAATCGCACGCCGAAGACAGTTGGTCGATGGTCTGTTCGAGATCGATGATATAAATTGCGTTCCTCTCTTCGAGGATGTATTCGCGCATTTTCGGGTTCCAGCGCTTGGTCTGGTGCCCGTAGTGAACCCCCGCTTCAAGGAGGTCTGTTAATCTCTCAATTTTCGTTTGTTGAAGTGTATCTGAGTCGCTCATTTGGATTTTTTATTGTGGTCAATCTTCTGTCTTTTGGGATGCAGCATCTGCCGCTCCTGCTTCGCTTCCATCGAGAAGTGCTTCGGATTTCAGCACATCATCTCCGGATTTAACGAGTTCTAAATCGTTGTAAGTGTGGAACCCGCTCCCTGCCGGAATGAGGTGCCCCATGATTACATTCTCTTTGAAACCGCGCAATGTATCGACTTTTGCCAATGTTGCGGCTTCTGTCAAGACTCGCGTTGTTTCTTGGAACGATGCGGCCGAGATGAAACTGTCGGTCGCAAGCGATGCTTTGGTGATACCCAATAGAACGGGAACCGCCTGCGCCTGCATCCCACCTTCGGTTGCAACCTTCGCATTTTCTTCCTCGAACGCAATGCGATCCACTTGGTCTCCCCATAAAAAGGTCGTCCCGCCCGGTTCGGTGATTTTTACTTTTCGCAACATCTGGCGAACAATGATTTCGATGTGCTTGTCGTTGATTTCTACCCCTTGCAAACGGTAAACCTCTTGGACTTCGTTCAATAAGTGCTCTTGCAAAGGTTGGGGCCCCAGCAAATCCAAAATGTCGTGGATATCCGGTGTCCCGTAGGTCAAACGATCCCCAGTTTTCACCATCGAACCGTTGGAAACCATCAGTTTTTTCTTGCTGGAGAAAACATGCTTGTATTCTTTTGGCAAACCATTTTCTTCGCCTACGACGGTCAATTCGACTTTTCCGAGCTGGCTGGTCGCCAACTGGACCCAGGCACTCTCTTCGAGCAATCCGGTAATCGGATCGGTGAAGCGGATGTAGGTCTTGGTTTTGTCGCGCTTTTTGACTTCGTAGGAAACCCGCTCTTTGGTCGCCGCATCGTAAAGGAAAAACCATTCCTTGTCCTTGACCTTCACATTTTCGTCTAGCTCTTCGGCGATTACGCTATGGATTTCTTCTTCGATCTTGTCTTTCTTGCGTTTGACAATCGCCCGGTGAAGGTTCAACTTGATCATCACCTCCCCGCTTCCCTTGGCCATCACCGCAATGTCATCCGTAGGAGTCCTCGCCTCAAACAACTGGGCAATCCTAGGCAAACCACCCGTAATGTCCTTGGTCTTTTTCTCCGTCCTAGGAGTTTTACCCAACTCTTGCGACTTGGCGATACGCACCGTCACCGCCACCCTCTTGTCGGAATTCAACTCGGGGATGAACTTCCCGATTTCTGGATTGATGTAAGACCCCCCCTCGAAGGAGTGCATCGCAATCGGTCGCCCTTGCCCATCGCGGATGGTGATCGACGGCTTCAGCTTGTCATCGTAATTCTTCTCGATAACCTTGTAAACGGTCTCTTCGTCGTTGACTTGTTCTTTGGCGATCGTGTCATCGAGACGCATATTGTTGAGCTCGCCTTTCCCGTCGTATTGCGAAAAAATCGGCAAATTCTGCGGATCCCAATCAACCATCACTTCGCCGGATTTCACCAGCAATGTATGCTGGGAAATGTCCTCGACGCTGTCCAAGTTCTTCACATCCTTCAGGTGCTTGACATGGATAAACGACCCGTTGAAGTCAATGACATGCTCTTCTTTCTTGGAGTTCGACCCCTTGGAACGAATGGTCAATTTCGTGCCTTTGTTCAAAACAACCCACTTGTTTGCAGTGATTTTCATCGCCTGCAAATCCTCGAAGGTCACCTCCCCGTCCATCGTCGCTTTAAGATAAGGCTGCTGGAAGGTTTGGCTCGCAGTTCCGCCGACATGGAAAGTCCGCATCGTCAACTGCGTCCCCGGTTCCCCGATCGACTGCGCGGCAATAATCCCGACGGCTTCCCCGAGTTTCACGGTCAAACCAGTCGCCAAATTCCTGCCGTAACACTTGATGCAAATCCCCCTCTTGGATTCGCAGGTCAAAGCGGAACGAATCTTGACCCCCTTGATTCCCGCATTCTCAATATTCGTCGCAATATCTTCGTCAATCGAATGGTTGGCTTCAAGCAAAACGGCACCGGTAATCGGATGCCAAATCGCCTCGCAACTCGTCCGTCCAACGATGCGCGACGCCAAACTCACGACCTCCTTCTCTCCATCGTAAAGCGGACTCACCACAATCCCGTTCACCGTCCCGCAATCCTGCTCGGTGACGATCACATCTTGGGCGGCATCCACCAATTTCCTAGTCAAATACCCCGAATCCGCCGTCTTCAACGCCGTATCTGCCAACCCCTTACGGGCACCGTGCGCAGAAATAAAATACTCCAGAGCAGACAGCCCCTCGCGGAAGTTGGAAATAATCGGCAACTCGATGATCTCGCCAGAAGGCTTGGACATCAAACCGCGCATACCGCCAAGCTGCTTGATCTGCGTGCGGTTGCCTCGCGCTCCAGAATCCACCATGATAAACAGGGAATTCATCCCGGTATGTCCATCATTGCTTTCCAACGCCTTGAACAACGCATCGGCGATTTTTTCGCCCGTATGCGTCCAAATATCCATCCCTCGGTTTTTCCGCTCCCCATCGGTGATCACGCCCGCATTCTTCTGCTGCTCAAGCTTGTTCACCTGCGACTTGGCATCCCGGATCAGCCCTTCTTTTTCCTTGGGAATAATCATGTCGGAAACCCCGATCGAAATCCCCGCACGCGTCGCTTCACGGAAGCCTATTTCCTTGAGCTTATCCAACGCTTGCACCGTCCTAGCATGCCCAACGGTTTTGTAACAACGCCAAATGATGTCGCTCAAATGCTTCTTGCCAGCGACCTTGTTGTAAAAACCAATCTCGTCAGGCCAGATTTCGTTAAAAATCACTCGCCCTGGCGTGGTTTCAATCACTTTGGCCACAGCATCTCCAAACAGCGTCTTCTTTCCGTAATCCGGATTTTTAAGGCGGATGCGGCTATGCTTTGTGATTGCCTCTTCGCTCAATGCCAACTCGACCTCCGCCATGTCGCCGAAAAGCGGCAAATGCTTGGGTTTCTTGGATTCCGGCTCCCGCGGATCCACCGTCAAATAATAACACCCAAGCGGAATATCTTGCGAAGGTGTCGTGATCGGTTTCCCGTTCGCCGGACTGAAAATGTTGTTCGATGCCAGCAAAAGCAACCGGGCTTCAAGCTGCGCTTCCACCGAAAGAGGCACATGAACCGCCATTTGATCGCCATCAAAATCGGCATTGAACGCCGTGCAAACCAACGGATGAACCCGGATGGACTCCCCTTCAATCAAAATTGGCTCGAAAGCTTGAATCGACAAACGGTGCAACGAAGGAGCGCGGTTCAACATCACCGGATGCCCCTTGGTCACTTCGTCCAAAACATCCCAAACCTCCGTCGTCTGCCGCTCGATCATCTTCTTGGCACTCCGGACGGTATGCACATACCCCAAATCCTTCAACCGGCGAATAATGAAAGGCTCAAACAAAACAAGCGCCATTTTCTTCGGCAACCCGCACTGGTGCAATTTCAATTCCGGTCCGATAACAATCACGGAACGCCCAGAGTAATCAACGCGCTTCCCGAGCAAGTTCTGGCGGAAACGCCCGCTCTTGCCCTTGAGCATATCGGAAAGAGACTTCAACGGACGGTTCGCCGTTCCCGTGACAGGACGACCGTGACGACCGTTGTCGAACAACGCATCCACGGCTTCCTGCAACATTCTCTTTTCATTCCGAATAATAACTTCCGGAGTTTTTAACGCCAGCAAAGTCCGCAAACGATTGTTGCGGTTGATCACCCTGCGATAAAGATCATTCAAATCAGAAGTCGCAAACCGTCCCCCTTCCAAGGGAACCAAAGGCCGCAAATCAGGCGGAATCACTGGCAAACAAGTCAAGATCATCCACTCGGGACGCGTTTTGGAGTTTTTGAACCCCTCCACGAGCTTGAGTTTCTTCGCATATTTGCGGCGCAACTGCTTGCTCTTGGTGCTCCCCATCTTGTCTTTAAGATCGGTCGCCATCACATCCAAATCAATCCTCTCGAGCAACTTCAAAACCGCCTCTGCCCCCATGCACGCTTCAAATTTTTCGCCGTGCTGCTCTAACGCAGAATAATACTCATTCTCGGAAAGAACCGTCCCCGCCTCAAAAATGGTATCCCCCGGATCGGTGACCACATAATCCTCGTAATAAATCACCCGCTCCAGTTGCCGGGCCGTCATGTCCAGCATCAAACCAATCCGCGAGGGCATGGATTTGTAAAACCAAATGTGCGTCACCGGCACCGCCAACTCGATATGCCCCATCCGCTCGCGCCGGACGCGAGACAAAGTGACTTCAACCCCGCAACGGTCACAAGTAATCCCCTTGTATTTAATCCGTTTATACTTCCCGCAAGCACATTCCCAATCCTTCGTCGGACCAAAAATCCGCTCGCAAAAAAGCCCGCCTTTCTCTGGTTTGAATGTCCGATAATTGATCGTCTCCGGATTTTTTACTTCCCTGCCGTTAGACCAACGCCGGATTTCTTCCGACGATGCAACGGTAATCCCGACCTGGTCAAACCCTACCGACCGCTCGCTCCCCAAAGCCTCTTCCAGTTTGCTTTCGCTCATAAACTTCGATCTCCTCTAAAAATCTCTTGTTACTTACTCCTGAAACCGCCTTCGCGGGAATACTCATCCATCGGGATATGCTTCCTCTTGGACTCTCCGACTTTCACATCCAAACCCAACCCCTGCAACTCCTTGATCAAGACATTAAACGATTCCGGCGTCCCTGCCGTCAACGCGCTATCTCCCTTCACGATGCTTTCGTAAATCCGCGTGCGACCTTGCACATCATCGGATTTTACCGTCAGCAACTCTTGGAGTGTATAGGCTGCACCATAAGCCTGCAACGCCCAAACTTCCATTTCCCCAAACCGTTGACCGCCATACTGCGCCTTCCCGCCCAACGGTTGCTGGGTAACCAAACTGTAGGGACCAACCGCACGAGCGTGAATCTTGTCTGCTACCAAATGCCCCAACTTGAGCATATAAATGTAGCCGACAACCACTTTTTGGTCGAACGCTTCTCCCGTTCGCCCATCGTATAAAACAGATTTCCCTGTCTCATCGACCCAAGTAAATCCATCCACCTTCTTCGCATCACGCAAATACTCGCGGATTTTTTCTTCTTGGATCCCGTCAAACGCCGGCGTTGCCACCTTGAAGCCCAAAGCTTTTGCCGCAACCCCCAAGTGCGTTTCTAGCACCTGCCCGACATTCATTCGACTCGGCACGCCAAGCGGATTCAACACAATATCAACCGGCGTTCCATCTGCCAAATACGGCATATCTTCCTCGGGAACAATTTTTGCAACAACACCCTTGTTTCCGTGCCTCCCCGCCATCTTGTCCCCAACGCTCAATTTCCTCTTGCTGGCAATATAAACCTTCACTTGCTTGATCACCCCAGGATCGACATCATCCCCGCTTTCAATCCTCCCAAGATTGGTTTCTTTCTCCCGCTCCAATTCCTCAAAACGATGCTCAAATTGCCCAATAATCTCGCGGATTTTATTCCGGATCGGACTCGGGTCAATTTCAACATGATTGTAAACCCCCGACAACTTGCGCAAAAGCAACTTCGTGATTTTCCGGTTTGCAGGAATGATGATTTCGCCCGATTCCGCATTCACGACATCCAACGGGATTTTCTCTCCCAAAAGAATGTGGGAAAGCGCCGTAGTCAAATCATCATGCAACTTTTCCTTCGCCGCCTGAAATTCCGTCTCGATCTTCCTCTGCTGCTTCTTGGACTCGGCAGGAGTCATCTTGTTCCGAATGACCTCCCTCTTGGAAGAAACCTTCACATCCATCACGATGCCGTAAGTCCCCGAAGGAACGATCAGCGAAGTATCTTTTACATCGGCTGCTTTCTCCCCGAAAATAGCACGCAACAATCGTTCTTCTGGTGCAAGCTCCGTCTCGCTCTTCGGCGTAACTTTTCCGACCAATATGTCGCCCGGCTTAATCTCTGCACCGACCCGAATCACCCCATCCGGTCCCAAATTTTTCAACGCTTCTTCGCTGACATTCGGGATGTCTCGCGTGATTTCTTCCGGCCCGAGCTTGGTATCGCGTGCGCCAATTTCAAACTCGTCAATGTGGATGGAAGTATAAATATCTTCCTTCACCACCCGCTGGCTAATCATGATCGCATCTTCAAAATTGTAGCCGTTCCACGACATGAACGCCACCAAAACATTCCGACCCAACGCCAACTCCCCAGCTTGCGTGTTCGGGCCATCCGCAATCACATCCCCCGCATTCACCTTCTGCTTCTTGACCACAAAAGGCTTCTGCGTGATGCAAGTGCTGGCATTGGAACGCAAAAACTTGCGCAACTTGTAATAATAAACCCCCGCCGCCCGATCCGTCTTCTGCTTCCGCTTTTCGGTCGGAAGATTCCCGTCCGGTGTAATCACGATCGTGTCTCCAGTAACCGATGCCACGATCCCCGCAGCTTCCGCCAACACCACCGCTTTGGAATCTTGCGCAACCCGTGCCTCCAACCCCGTGCCAACCAAAGGCGACTCGGAAATCAATAGCGGCACCCCTTGCCGTTGCATGTTCGAACCCATCAACGCACGGTTCGCATCATCGTGCTCCAAAAACGGAATCAACCCCGCCGCAACAGAAATCATCTGCTTGGGCGACACATCCATGTAATGAATTTTGCTCCGCTCTTCTTTGAGAATTTCTCCGTTCCTACGGCAATCCACCACCTCCGTCTGGATGTTCCCTTTCCCATCAATCGGCGTATTCGCCTGCGCAATGTTCTTGTCTTCCTCTTGATCGGCACTCAAATACTCGATCGTATCTGTAACCCGCGAATTTTGCACTTTGCGGTAAGGGGTCTCGATAAAACCAAACGAATTGACCCGCGCATAGGTGGCAAGCGAGTTGATCAAACCAATGTTTGCCCCTTCCGGCGTCTCGATCGGACAAATCCTCCCATAATGCGAAGGATGCACATCTCGGACTTCAAACCCTGCACGATCCCGGCTCAAACCACCTTCCCCCAACGCAGACAAACGCCGTTTATGCGTCAACTCCGAAAGCGGATTGATCTGATCCATGTATTGGCTCAACTGCGAACGACCAAAGAAATCTCGGATTACCGCACTCAAGGACTTCGGATTGATCAACTTCGACGGCATGATGTGGACTTCGCCCGGTTCGTTCAAAGACATCCGCTCGCGGACCAACCGCTCCGTCCTCTGCAACCCAACCCGGCACTGGTAAGCCAACAACTCGGCAACCGTCCGAATCCGCCGACTTCCCAAGTGGTCAATATCATCCGTCAACCCCTTGCCCTTCCGCAAATCCAACAAATACCGCAGTGCCGCCACATAGTCCTCTTTGGCCAACACCCTCTCCTCGTTGCTCTGGTCCAAACTGAGCTTCACATTGATTTTATGACGCCCGACCCGCCCCAAATCGCACCGCTTAGGATCAAAATACAAACGCTTAATCGCATTCCGCGCATTCGCCACCGTCGCAGGCTCGCCCGGACGATACTTGGAATAAACATGGAACAACGCTTTCTCTTCTTGCGTCCGAATCCGCTCTTCCTGAAAATCCCAGTTGGAAGCAAGACTGTCCAACGCCCCCAAATCCACCCACGAAGGATCCGTCAACAAGGACTTCAAGAGCTTCTCGTCATCCTCAACACAAATCACCCGCACGGACTTCTGCCCCAAATCCATCAACTCTTCGACCGCTTTCTTGTCAAGACGCGCAAACGCACGGGCGACAATTTCCGGCAAAGGAGGATGCTCAGGCAACACGGGAAGACCAATGCTCACCGTCTCATCACCCTCGCTCAGCTTGCGCGTTTTTTCCAAAACCGCATCCCTCCACTTCGCCATCGGCGCATATTCTTCCAAAACTTCCGGCAATGTCGCCACCGGCGGCACTGGCATCGGCTTTTTGGTCTTCCCGATTTCGCCCCAAGTCTTCACGGACGCTTCCCACTTGCGAATCGAATCTTCCCACTTCTTCCGAAAAACTTCGTATGCCGCACAACGGTGCACCACTTTCTTCAACCCCGCCTCGTCCGGAATCCCCCAATCCTTGCTCTCTTCATCCAAGCAAACTTTCCAAACATCCTCCACAAACGCCATCTTCCGAAGCTTCTCTTCGTCCACACTGCGCTTGAGCGCCAAAGTCTCCGTCTTGTAAAATAAATCTACGATCTCTTCGTTCTTGGAATACCCGATGGCCCGCAACAGCGTCGTCGCATAAACCTTCCGATTCTTTTTCCGGCGATCCAAATACACATAAATAATGTCGTTGGACTCAAACTGGCACTCCAAATACTGACCCCGCTCGGGAACTACCCGAAAACCGTAAAGAACTTTCTCTTTTTTGCTCGTATCTTCGTGAAAGAAAATACCCGAAGAACGGTGGAGCTGGCTAACAACCACCCTCTCCGCTCCGTTAATCACAAAATTCCCCCGCTCGGTCATCAACGGGATTTCTCCCATATACACCTTCTCATCCCGCGTCGATTTCTCGTCCTTGTAGCGGAATGTCACATAAATCGGCGCACAATAAGTCTCCCCTTCGCGCAAAGACTCATCGGGATCCAACTTCGCTTCGCCCATCTCGTAAGAAACGAAATCAAGCGACATCTTGTCGTCAAAACCAAGAATCGGAAAAAATTCCCGAAAAACGGCCTGCAAGCCCACCATCTTCCTCTGCGGCGCCGAAACATCGGCCTGAAAAAATTCCTTGTAGGAATTAATCTGTAGCTCAATGAAGTTCGGCGGGGCGATAACTTCGCGGATTTTTCCAAAATAGATGCGTTCTGACATGATGGGCGACGGGTTTTAAAGTTTGTCCTGCTCCGGTAGGGAATTTCGTGTGAAAATGGCTATGACCTTCCTCTCGCTATAAAAAAAACTTCCGCTCAAATCATGAGCGTCGCTTTCGGCAACCCTGTAATGCAATACAAAGAAAGTTTTCACGGATGAATGAGTCAAAAAAATCGTCAAAAGTAAAAATGCAAAAAAGACCCAGAAATTCGCATAGCCCCCTCCACGAGGGAACTCGGCAAATTTACGGGCTTCCGTTTCAAACGGCTAAATGCAGGAGAATGCAGGAGAAATAGGGTGTTCAGATGATACAAAAAGGAATGGACTTTGAACGGATCGACGGCGGGAGGCAAGAAAAAACGAAACGAAAAAAAACTCCGAACGCACCTCTTGCTCTCCCACCCCCGAAACGGACCTCGCAACGAGGCCTCTGATTACTTGATTTCGACTTTGGCGCCAGCCGCTTCGATCTTTTTCTTGATCTCTGCCGCTTCTTCCTTGGTGACCCCTTCTTTGAGGGTCTTCGGAGCACCTTCGACCAATGCCTTCGCCTCGGCCAATCCGAGCCCAGCAACGGACGCACGCACTTCCTTAATCACCCCGATTTTGTTGGAACCAGCTTCGACGAGAATCACATCAAACGCTGTTTTTTCTTCCACGGGAGCCGCTGCTACCGCAGGCCCTGCCGCCACCGCTACCGGTGCTGCCGCACTCACGCCCCACTTTTCTTCGAGCGCTTTGACCAAATCAGCAATTTCCAAAACGGTCAATCCGCTGAGTTCTTCTACGAGTTTTGTTGTATCTGCCATAATATTTCTAATGTATCGGTATCGTCGCGCCCCGAAGCCTCAGAGCATTTCAGTTCGAGCAGCCGCCCGACCCGACGAAGGAACCTGTTTTTTGGTTTTTTTTGTAACTCGCCCAACGCGGCTTCTGCGCCTGGCGAAATTGTTTTTGCCCCTCTCGCCCCCTAATGAACTTAAGGGGCTATCAGGACTTTGTCCAAACTTTATTCTTCTCCCCCTCCGTCTTTCTCGCCTTTGGCTTTCAAGAGGCGGGCCAAACTTGCCGCAGGTTCGCTGAGCACCCGGACGAGCTTGGTCGCCGGAGACATCAGCAAGCCCAACAATTGCGCCTGCAACACTTCCCTCGACGGCAAGTCTGCAAGTTGCACAATCTGGTCAACGCTCAACAACGAGCGATCCAAGATCCCTCCGCGAAACTCGGGCTTGGTGAACTCTGCTTTGAAATTTTTGACAACCTTTGCCGCCGAACAAATGTCCTTCGGCCCTGTCACCATCGCGTTCTGCCCCGCCAAACATTCGCTCAGTTCGGGCCAGTCTAATTCCTTGATCGTGCGGCGCAACATGGAGTTCTTCACCACATGGCACTCCGCCCCACTCTCCGCGAGTTTCCCCCGCAATTTGCTGAAATGCTCGACCGTCATGCCTGTGTAATCCACGATCAACAGGAACGGCGAAGCATTGAGCTGGTTGCGCAAATCTTCGATAATTGTAGCTTTTTCGGGTCTCATTGCCTTTTTCTCGGGTTAATGGTTAGTTTTTCAAGTAAGGAGACGGATCAAGGCGCACGCCCGGCGTCATCGTTGCACTCAGCGTCATCGACTCAACAAAAGCTCCTTTTGCCGTCGCAGGCCTCGCCCGCACCACCGCATCAATCACCGCTTTGCCGTTATCCTTCAAATCGCTCTCCGTAAACGAAAGTTTCCCGACCGGCACAGCAATATTGGCATTCTTGTCAAGCTTAAATTCCACCCGCCCCGCTTTGACTTCTCGAACTGCTTTTGCCGTATCATCGGTCACCGTCCCCGTTTTCGGGTTGGGCATCAAACCCCGCGGCCCTAAAAATTTTCCGAGTTTGCGGACTTCTGCCATCGCCGACGGCGTAGCCACCGCAACATCAAAATCGGAAAATCCCCCCTGCACCTTCTTGATCAAATCCTCGAAACCAACGAACTCCGCCCCGGCTTCTTTGGCCGCTTCTGCCGCACTGCCTGCCGCAAACACCAAAACCCGGACATTCTTTCCGCTCCCGTGCGGCAAAGGACAAGTCCCGCGCACCATCTGGTCGCTCTGGCGCGGATCCACCCCGAGCTTGAAGGACACCGTCACCGTCTGGTCAAACTTCGGCGCTGGCATCTTCTTCAAAATTGCCAACCCCTCTTCCAGTGTCACCTTTTTCTTCGCCTCCACCAACTCGGCAGCGGCCCGATACCTCTTGCTTCTCGATTTTTGCATTTGCTTTTTTGCAGTGCTTCCGACCGACCTTTATTTTTGCCAGTCTCCTGCGCTTGTTGTTGTTTTGTTTTCCGATTTCCTCGAAGACTGAGCCAGAGTCCCCACTTTTTCCCAATCACCACCAATAGGTGAAACGGGCAAATGCGACCCTCCCTCCGCCTTCCTTAATAAATTTTTACGCATCCACGATCTCGATACCCATCTGCCGCGCCGTCCCGCACATCGTGCGAAAGGCCGCCTCTTCGGACTTGGCATTCAAATCGGGCATCTTGATCTTCACCACATCCATCACTTGCTTCTTGGTCAATTTGGCAACCTTGTTCTTGTTGGGCTCTTTCGACCCCGAAGCAATCCCTGCCGCCTTTTTCAGCAACACCGCCGCCGGCGGGTTCTTCGTGATGAATGTAAAAGTCTTGTCTTTGTAAACCGTGATCACCACAGGCAAAATGTCCCCCGCCTGCTTTTGCGTCGCCGCATTGAACTCCTTACAGAAGCCCATGATGTTCACACCGTTCTGCCCCAGTGCCGGACCGACCGGAGGCGCCGGGTTCGCTTGCCCCGCCGGAATTTGCAACTTGATCTGCGCTACGATTTCTTTGGCCATACTCTGCTTGTGGTCTGCTTGTGATATAAAACTAAATTTGTGCGGAACTTCCCGCGTGCCTCCTCCAGCATTTTTTTACTCAACGCCGTTAGAGGGTTTTGTAGAAAAACAAATCCGCCCGCTCCACGCAAGCGAAAATTTCGCTTTTTTCACTTTTTTTCCTGCCCCCCTCTATTTTTCCCGCCTCCGCCCCCTAAAAAAATGCCCGTTATCACCGCTTCTCCCTTTCCATCAAGCAATTACATCAATCCAACCCGCCCCTCTCCCTCCCCTACCCCGAAATCACTTCACTTCCAGTGTTGACCTGAATCCGTGAGATCAATGCAAAG
>DYNR01000265.1 GCA_020720945.1 Chthoniobacter flavus
GCTGATTGCGGTAGGTTGTTCATAGAACCATCTGACGGAAATAAAAGAAACCCGCAAAATCAATTCATTTTACCCCACTCAATCGAGCAACACAACCCAAAAAAGACAAGTTCAACGAGTCTTTTTATGATGGACTGGACACTGGCTCAAGGTTCCGGCGATATTCGCGCACCTCGTAGCCTTCCCCTTTTTCTGCAATTTGATACGAAGAAAACTGGGTTTCAAACTCTGGAAAAAAAGTGTCCCCCTCCACATCAAAATCCAGATGCGTCAAAAAAAGCGACGAACATTCCGGCAACAACGCCGCATACAACTGCGCTCCGCCAATCACAAAAACCTCCCTACCCTCGCCCACCTCACGGGGAATTTCCGCCAAGGAGGAAACCATGCGAACCCCGCTACTCCCCACCGAAGAACTAGTGGAAAGAACGATATTTTCTCGCCCAGGCAGCGGCCGACCAAGCGACTCAAAAGTCCGCCGCCCCATCACCACCACTTGCCCCAGCGTTGTTTTCTTAAAAAACTTCAAATCGGGAGAAAAATGCCACGGCATCGCCCCGTCTTTCCCGATCACCCGATTCCTGCTCATCGCCGCTATCGCTTTCATCGGTCAAACGGAAATCGATGCCTTAATCGCAGGGTGGGGATCATACCCCGTCACCTGGATGTCCTCGAACCGGAAATCGTGGATGTTTTGGACAGACGGGTTGAGCGTGAGTTGCGGCAAAGCGCGGGGTTCTCTCGCGAGTTGCTCCCGCGCTTGCTCGAGGTGGTTGCGGTAAAGATGCAAATCGCCGAAGGTGTGGACAAACTCGCCGGGCCGCAACCCGCACACTTGCGCGACCATCGCGGTGAGCAAAGCATAAGATGCGATGTTGAAGGGAACTCCGAGGAACAAATCTGCGCTTCGCTGGTAAAGCTGGCAACTGAGCCGTCCGCTACAAACATAAAACTGAAACAGCGCATGGCAAGGAGCCAAAGCCATCTGGTCCAACTCTCCAGGATTCCACGCCGAAACCACCAGACGCCGGCTATCGGGGTCTTTCTTGATCCGCTCGATCACCTCGTCCACTTGGTGGATTGCCGTGCCGTCCGCCTTCCTCCAATCGCACCATTGCGCCCCGTAAATCCTGCCCAAATCCCCGTTCTCATCCGCCCATTCGTCCCAGATTCCCACCCCGTTTTCTTTCAGGTAATGAATATTCGTATCGCCCTTCAAAAACCAGAGCAACTCGTGGAAGATCGATCGCGTGTGGAGTTTTTTCGTGGTCAAAAGCGGGAAGCCTTCACCCAAATCAAATCTCTCTTGCGCGCCAAAAACCGAGAGCGTTCCAGTCCCTGTGCGGTCTTCTTTCGGTGTCCCTTTTTCGAGGACTAGGCGGAGGAGTCGTTGGTATGCTTGCATTTCTTCAAAGCGTTATCTGCCAAAACCGCAGGAAAAGAAAGCCCTGAAAATCAGTCGATCATCCGCCGGGTGATGTCACCGTAAGCGTCAATCCTGCGGTCGCGAAAAAACGGCCAGTGCTGGCGCTGAAATTCCACGCGTCCGAGATCGATGGGCACGACCAGCACTTCTTCTTCCGAAGACGAAGCGCGGGCGATCACCTCCCCCGATGGGTCGGCAACAAAACTCTGGCCCCAAAATTCGATCCCGTCTCCGCCGACCGGACGCTCATGTCCTACCCGGTTGGGCGCCGCCACATAACAGCCGTTCGCGACCGCGTGCCCCCGCTGCACCGTTTCCCACGCGCTGTGCTGGCGCTCGCCGTATTCCGCTTTTTCCGACGGATGCCACCCGATCGCCGTCGGGTAAAATAAAATCTCTGCCCCATGGAGAGCGGTCAACCGCGCCGCTTCGGGATACCACTGGTCCCAGCAAATGCAGACCCCGATTTTCCCGAACGCCGTCGGCCACGCGCTAAATCCCAAATCCCCCGGCGTGAAATAAAATTTCTCGTAAAACAGCGGGTCGTCGGGGATGTGCATCTTCCGGTATTTGCCGAGGTAGCGACCGTCGGCATCGAGGACCGCCGCCGTGTTGTGAAAAACTCCGGGCGCGCGTTTTTCAAAAAGCGAGGCAACTAGCACGACCCCCAACTCCTTGGCGAGCGAAGAAAGCCTCTCCGTCGAAGGACCCGGAACCGCCTCCGCCAACAAAAATTGGTCGTGGTCTTCGCTCTGGCAAAAATACAAAGAACCGAAAAGCTCTTGCAAGCAAACGATCTGCGCTCCCCGCGCCGCCGCTTCCCGCACCCCGGCTTCCGCCTTATCAAAATTCGCCGCGACATTTCCCGAGCAACGGTGCTGCACGAGTCCGATCTTCACAAGTTTGCTTGATGCTTTCACGGCAAAAGTGTTAGCGTTTTTCCCGCAATGAATAAACTGAAATTCTTCACTTTCCTCGCTTTTGGTTTGACACTTGGGCTCTCTCTGGCTTTGGCTGGAAGCTCTATGAATTCCAAAATCGAACCCGTCCGCGTTATCATCAAAACAGAAAAAGGCGACATCCACGCCACCGTCTTTGCCGATCAAACGCCTCTCACCGCCGCCAGCTTCCTCAACCTGGCAAAACGGGGATACTACAACGGCGTGGCCTTCCACCGCGTCATCGCAAATTTCATGATCCAAGGGGGCGACCCCACGGGCACGGGCAGCGGCGGCCCCGGCTACCGCTTCGAAGACGAGTGCAAACCAGAGCTCAAACACGACAAACCCGGCATCCTTTCCATGGCGAACGCAGGGCCCGGAACCAACGGTAGCCAGTTCTTTATCACCCACTTACCCACGCCCCACCTCAACGGGAAGCACACCGTTTTCGGCGAAGTCACCAAGGGTCAAGAAGTCGTGAACGCCATTTCCCGCGGCGACAAAATCGTGGCCGTCGAAGTCCTGGATCCGACCGATGCCCTCTTTGAAGCAAAGGCCGCCGACCTCGCAAAATGGAACGCCACTCTGGATAAACGCTGAACCGCCAAACGGCTGACTGACCACCTTCAAAACAGCCATCCCGTTGGCAACGCGGGATGGCTTTTTTTTTCTATGAATACCGGCAACGACAAACACCACCACGCACACTCCGACAACCGCCCGAAAATCGCGGTTTTAATCCCCTGCTACAACGAGGAATTAACCGTGGCAAAAGTCGTCGCCGACTTTCGGGAAGCTCTGCCCGAATCCGAAATTTTTGTTTTCGACAACGCGAGCACCGACCGCACTTCCGAAAAAGCCAAAGCGGCGGGCGCGACCGTCGTCCCCTCGCCGAGACCCGGCAAAGGGCAAGTCGTCCAACACATGTTTGAAACCGTGGACGCCGATTGGTATTTGATGGTGGACGGCGATGCGACCTACCCGCCCGGCCCGGCAAAAGAGATGCTCGAAATCGCGCAAAGAGACCGCTACGATATGCTGGTCGGCAAACGGGTCACCCCATCCAACGAACTCCCCGGTGCTTACCGCCCGCTACACCAAAGCGGCAACCGCCTCATTTGCTGGATGATAGGAAAAACCTTCCCGGATTCGATCTCAGATATTTTTAGCGGTTA
>DYNR01000035.1 GCA_020720945.1 Chthoniobacter flavus
GTAGAGGTTTTTATATCGTATGAAAAAATCAGCAGTAGTTTTGTCGGTGGCTTTTTTCGGTTTTTTGTTTTCTGCAGGGGCGGCGGTGGGCGGCGCGGAAGAGCCAGCACCTCTGAACCTCATGGAAATATTGATTTCTGGCGGACCGACGATGATTCCGCTCGGCTTGCTTTCGATCGTTTCGGTGATGCTCGTGTTGGTTTATCTCGTTACGATGACCCGTGGTTCGATCGTTACCGCACGGTATATGCAAACGGCGGAGGCACTGCTGCGCAAGCAGGACTATCTCGGGTTGATAGCGATTTCGAGCCGGCATCGGGAAGCGGTGGCTAGGATCCTGCGGCGGACGCTAGATTTTTACACCAAGAATCCGAATGCAACTTTGGCGGAAGCGCGGGACATCGCGTTGACCGAGGGCACGCGTGAGGCCAGTCTTCTCAACCAGCGGATTGTGTATTTGGCGGACATAGGGGCCATCGCGCCAATGCTCGGGCTTTTCGGGACGGTGATCGGGATGATCCGGTCTTTTAGCGTGGTTGCCAGCGACATTGCCTCAACGCGTCCCATGTTGTTGGCAGAGGGGGTTTCCGAAGCGTTGGTGACTACGGCGGCGGGTTTGTTGATCGGGATTCCGACGATGGCGGCATACGCTTTTTTTCGGGGACGGGTGCAGGGATTGATCGCGGATTTAGAGGCCGCAACGACGCAACTGATGGCACTGTTGGCGGTCCATTGCCGGATGGCAGAAGAAAAAGAGGGGAGGAAGTGAGATGAATTTTCGTTTGCGATCCATGCCCGAACCCGGGGGGTTCCAGATTGCCCCGATGGTCGATATCGTTTTTTTGCTGTTGATTTTTTTTCTGACAACTTGGAGCTTCGCCCGTTACGAAACCGAACTAGAAATCGTTGTTCCTTCCGCGAAAGAAGGGAAAGATACGCGGAGGGGCAAGGGGGAAATTATTTTGAATGTGCGTGCGGACGGGGTGGTTTTGTTAAATCGTAAGCCATTGACGGCGAGTGAGTTAAAAGAATCTCTGGAAAAAGTAGCGGTCCAGTATCCAGACCAGGCTGTCATATTGCGCGGCGACGAAAATGTTTCTTACAAGGAGATCGTGACGGTTTTGGACATTTGTCGTGCGGCGAATATTTGGAATGTTGCGTTTGCGACGACCAAGCCAAAGTGAATGTTGTAGCCCAGATTTTTTTTGTCCGATGAAGAGAGCTGTTTTCCTTTTATTTTTTTGGGTTAGCTCGGTGCTGGGGCAATCCCAGAACACTCCGGTGCGTAGGGCGGAGGCGGTGGGGCCGGCCCCTTCTCCGACCCCGAGTTGGCCGACAGATATCAACTCGTTGGATAATCCTGCGTGGATGCAGAAGTTGCCGCCTTCTTCTGTCACAAAGCCGACGCCCAGTGCCGACCGTTCTCCAGAAGCATCTGGCACCCCCTACCGGCCTTCCGGGCAACAGCCTGCGTCCGTTTCTTCTCCTGCCGATTCCGGGAACAAAGTTGCTCCAGGGGCATCCCCTAAACCCGCGGCACCTCCGGTGGTGGTTCCTTCGGGTTCTGTTCCGCAACAGGTTCCTGCTACGCCAGTTACGCAGCGACAAGGAGGGGGGGCAGTTCCCGTTGCAAAAGCGTTGCCCGCGAATCCGGAGGGGGGGCAGTCCCCGCGTGTCATAACAAGCAAGAAGGATTACGCGGACAGTTTTTATTCGCGGAAGATGTATGATTTGGCGGTTCCTGAATACGAGCGGTTTCTTTCGGAAACGCCGCAAAGTCCCGAGAGGTCTTCCGCGTGGTTTCGTTTGGCGGAGTCCTACCGGAACTTGAAGAACTTGCAAGAGTCGCGGGCTGCTTACGAGCGGTTGTTGCGGGAGAGCAAGAAGGGAGAATTTGCGGGGGCGGCGGCGTATCGGTTGGGGGGGATGCAGATGGAAGAAAAACTGTATAGCGGGGCGGCTTCCAATTTTGAAATTGCGGCTACGGAGGCGCACGACCCTTCCGTCCGTCTTTCCGCCGCTTTTTTTGCTGCGAGGTGTTTCGATTCTTTGGGCGACAAGAGGCAGGCGTTGCGTTTTTTTGAAAAAGTGAGCAAGGAAGGGAAAGGGGATCCCCGATACGAAGAATACAGCTTGGCGGCAACCGCGAGGTTATCGGCGGAGCTGGGAAACAAAGCGGCCGCGCTTGCCGCTTACGAACAGTTGGCGCAAACCACTGGGAACCAAGATGTAAAGAGCGAATCCCGCCTGAAAGTCGCGCAGATTTTGCTGGAGGAAAACCGGGTGGAAGAAGCCAGGACAGTGCTCGATTCTTTGGCGGCGACCAAAGATTCTCCCAAGGCGGTGGCACTGGCGCGAAACGGGCTTTTAGAAATTGATTACCAGGCAAAGAACTACGCGGGGGTCGCGGCATTTCCCGTCGCCGATGTCGGGCTTTTTGCCGAATCCGCGAGACCGGGCGCCACGCTCATGATCGCAAATGCGAACCGGCAGTTGGAAAAGTATTCCGAGGCACTCGCGCTTTACGACCAGATATTGAAAAAATATCCAGGGGCCCCCGCGGCGAAGGAAGCCCGGTTTAACCGTCTCGTGTGCCTGTTCCGCGGAGGCGATCCGGCGTTGATGGAAGCTCTCAATCGGTTTTTGAAAGAGGCCCAAGACAAGCAAGAGTTAGACCAGGCGAGGTTGCTCAAAGCGGAAACCCATTTCAAGGCGGAGCAATGGGCGGAAGCCGCAGAAGTTTACGGGGCGCTTTCCGGGGCGAAGTTGCCAGAAGCCATGCAGGCGGACGCTTCGTTCAAGCATGCGTGGTGTTTGGCAAAAATCGGTCAACCGCAGAAGGCGGTGGTCGCATACAGCGATTTCATCAACCGTTTTCCAAAAAGCGAGATTTTGCCTAACGCGTTCGTCGGCAGAGGGATGGCGCATTTAGAAAACGGGGCGACGGATGCGGCGATGCGGGATTTTGACAATGTGCTGCAAAAATACCCGGGGAGCAAGGAGAGAGAAATCGCTCTTTTGCAGAGGGCGCTTTCGTTTGGGACTCGCCGGGATTACGCGAAGATGCGCACCGATTTTGAAACTTTAATCCAGCAGTATCCCGACTCCGCAGCCAGGGCGCAGGCCGAGTTTTGGGTCGGATATTCGAAGTTTGAGGAAAAAGATTACCAGGGGAGTTTGCCCCATTTTGAAGAGGCGCGCCGCCGGGATCCGGAGGCCTATAACGCTAGGGCGAGCCTGCGCGCGATGCTTGCTAACTACTATTTAGAAAAACCAGAAGAGACCGCATTGGAGTTGGAAAAAAACCAGCTTTCCAACATTCCTTCCGAAGTTTACCAGTGGCTTGCTGCAAAATTTTTAGAAGCGGGGGAATTGGGCAAGGGGGAGAAGTATTTGAAATTGGTTTTGGATGGGCAGGCGGGAAACGCGGCTTCTCCCGAACTGTTTTTGCAGTTGGCCCAATGCAGGGTGATGCAGAAAAAATACGAGGATGCCCAGGAACCGCTAACCCGTTATCTCGATGCCGTCCGGGAACCTGTCCCTCGGGCCAAAGGGTTCATGACCCAGGCGGAGGCTTTCATGGGAGCGGGGGATTTGGGCAAGGCGCAAAAGGCGGTGGAGGATGCGCAACTGCTTCAGCCAGAAGGTAGAATCAATGCGGAAGCGCGTTTGCTTTCGGGAAAAATCCAGATGGCGCGCAAGCAGTATGCCGAAGCAGCAAAAGTATTCATGACGCTGGCGGTGCTGTATGATGACGATGCGTTGACACCCGAAGCACTCCGTTTGGCGGCGGAAGCATACCGGAAGTCTTCTAATCCTGCCGATGCGGATAAAGCTCTTGACGAGTTGCGGCGGCGTTATCCAAACAGCGCTGCTTCTTCCGAGAAAAATTCTCAAGAGAAAAAATGAACAGCTTCCAGCGGTTTCTCGTTTTTTTGATACTGTTAGCGGTGGCGGTCAGCGGGTTGTATTTTTGGAAAGCCGTGTCGGGCGTGCCTGTTCGGCAGATGCAAGAGCCTGTTTTAACGGGGCTTACTGGGGGAGGCGGGCAAAAAGAGCAGTCCGTTTTGCGGCAGCTTGACCAAGATTTTCAGGCGTTGGTGCAAAGGGTTCGTCCGTCTGTCGTGAGCATTACGGCCGAGAGCACTCATGCGGCGGTGCATGGGGCAAGGGGAGTGGCATCGCGCATTCCTCCGAATTTAGGCTCAGGGGTGATTGTTTCCAGCGACGGTTTTATCGTCACGAACGCCCATGTTATCCAGGGTGCCGGGAAAATTTTTGCGGCGTTGCATGATGGGGCAACTTATGCCGCGGAGGTGCTCGGCCAAGATCCGTTGACGGATATTGCAATTTTGAAAATCGAAGCAGAATCTCTCCAGTCTAGCCCGTTTGGGGATTCCGACCAAGTCCGTCCCGGGCAGATCGTTTTTGCTGTCGGCAACCCGTATGGTTTGCAAGAAACCGTGACCCAGGGAATCATCAGCGGCATTGGTCGCCGTTCCACGAGCGAAACGGTCAACGAGTTTTTTCAGACGGATACGGCGATCAACCCCGGGAATTCCGGTGGGCCGCTGCTCGATGTGGCGGGGAGGATTATCGGGATTAACAACGCGATTCACACAAAAGACGGAGGGTGGCAGGGAATCGGGTTTTCGATTCCATCTAACACGGCGAAAAAGGTTTACGAAGATATAAAAAATTATGGGAGAATCGTCCGGGCGTTTTTTGGCGTTGTTTGGAGCAGGAATTTGACGCCGCAGTTGGCGAAGAAGTTGGGGTTGCCCGACGAGCATGGGGTTTTGATCCAATATGCGGTGGAAGACTCGCCCGCCAGCAAGGCGGGAATCCAGGCGGGCGATGTTATCGTTGCGTTTAACGGGCGGAAGATATTGGACGGCATAGACTTGCGGAACCGAGTTGCAGGGTTGAAGGTCGGGCAGAGCATTCCCGTGACCGTCGTGAGGAACGGAAAAACCATCGATCTGGAGGTGCGGCTTTCGGAAATGCCCGTCCCTCGGTGAGTTTTTTCCCTTTTGAGCCATGGCCAAGGAACGAGAAGATTTTCGGAAGCGGTTGCAGGAAGTCCCGCATAAGCCAGGGGTGTATGTGATGCGGGACCGTTTGGACTTTGTGATTTATGTCGGCAAGGCCAAAGACTTGCGCCGCCGTTTGGCGAGTTATTTTACTCCGTCGCGGACGATGAGGGCGGACATAAAAACGAGGGCGTTGTTGGACAGCGTGTGGAGTTTCGAGTGGCACACGGTCAAGAGCGAACCAGAAGCGTTGCTTTTTGAAGGGCGTTTGATCAAAGAATTCCGCCCGAAATACAATGTGAGTTTTCGGGATGATAAGCGGTTTTTTCTCGTGAGAGTCCACTTGCAAGATCCGTTTCCCCGTTTTCAGTTGACCCGTCTGAAAAAAGAAGACGGGGCGCGATACTTCGGGCCTTTCCCTCACAGCACGGCGCTCCGTTCTACCCTCGAAGCACTGAAAAAACGCTTCGGTTTGCGTTCGTGTCTTTCCAACCAACCGGACGAAAAAGATTACCGGCATTGCTTGGATCCTGTGATCAAAAACTGTTCCGCCCCTTGTGTCGGAAAAATATCGCAGGGGGATTATTTGTCTAAAGTGTTGGAAGCCTGCGAGTTCCTTGAGGGCGAAACCCGTGGCTTCGCCGATTCTGTCGAACAGGAGATGCGGGCGGCGGCGGAAAGTTTAGATTTTGAGAAAGCGGCGCGGTTGCGGGATTTGCTGCAAGACATGAAGACTACGGCGCGTCCCGTCACCCGTTTTACCAGAAAGTCGTTGCCGACGACGGTCGATCCGGAACGAGACATTGCGGCGTTGAAAGATGCTCTCGGTTTGGAGAGTTTGCCAGAGGTCATGGAGTGCTTCGACATATCCAACATTTCATCGACACATATCGTCGCGTCGATGGTTCGGTTTCGGAGAGGTGTGGCAGATCGTTCGGCGTATCGGCGTTATCAGATCCGGAGCGTGGAGTGGCAGAACGATTTTGCCAGTATGGCAGAGGCGGTTGGGCGGCGGTATTCTAGGGTGTTGCGGGAAATGGGGGGGCAGGGACAGGAAGTGGCGAAAGGTTTGCCCGATTTAATTATCGTGGACGGAGGGAGGGGGCAGCTTTCTGCGGCTTGCGGGGAATTGGAGAGGTTGGGGCTTGGCGGGGTGGCGATTATCGGTTTGGCCAAAGAGTTCGAAGAGATTTATCGTCATGGGGAGGAATTGCCATTGCGGTTGCCAGAAGATTCTGGGGCGTTGCGTTTGTTGCAGAGAATCCGGGACGAGGCCCATCGTTTCGCGAACGGGTATCACAGCATTTTGATGAAGAAGAGGATGAGCGAAAGCTTGTTAGACGAAATTCCTGGGATCAGCACGGCGAGGAAAAAGGCGTTTTTGAAGAGATTCGGTTCTGTGGAAAAAATAAAAAAAGCGCGTCCGGAAGAGTTGGTGGAAGCGACCCGTGGCTTGTCATTGGGGCAGGCCGAAGACATATTGAACCGATTGCGGCGCACGAATTCCGCGTAGAGGGGGCGTGCAAAAAATAACTGTCGCATTTGGCTTGTTCTTTTGTCCTATAGCGGCGTTGTTCGCTCGTTACAGACCAGCGGGTATGCTCCTCGCTTACGCCTTGCTATAGTCCAAAATCCCTGCGCCATCCGTGCGACATTTATTTTTGCGCGACCCCTTAGTTTTTTCGGGTGCGATCGAAAAAGTGGGAAGGTTATCCGGCGAGGTCGGGGAAGAGGGCGGTGATCGAAGCCTCGTTAGCTTCGCAGATGCCGCGTTCTGTAATCAGCCCGGATATGAGGCGGGCGGGTGTGACATCAAATCCGTAGTTTGCTGCGGGAGTGTTTGACGGGGCGACTAAAACTTCGCGGAGGATGCCATCGCAAAGGCCATCGGCGTATTTCACTTCTTCGGAACCCCGTTCTTCAATGGGGATTTCTTTGATGCCGTCTTTCATTTTCCAGTCGAAGGAGGAGGATGGGAGAGCGACAAAAAAGGGAACGCCGTTATCTTTTGCGGCGAGCGCTTTGAGGTAGGTGCCGATTTTGTTTGCGACATCGCCGGAGCGGGTCGTGCGGTCGGTGCCGACAATGACAAGATCGACTTGTCCGTGCTGCATGAGATGTCCGCCCGTGTTATCGGCGATCAGGGTGTGGGGCACGCCGTGTTGGCCGAGTTCCCAAGCGGTGAGTTTTGCGCCTTGGCTGCGAGGCCGGGTTTCGTCCACCCAAACATGGACGGGAGTTCCGCTGTCGTGGGCGGCGTAGATCGGTGCGGTGGCAGAACCGTAATCGACGAAAGCCAGCCAGCCTGCGTTGCAGTGGGTGAGGACATGGACGGGAGTCCCCGGTTTTTTTTCTGCGATTTTCCGGATGAGTTCTACGCCGTGTTCGCCAATTTTGCGGCAGGCTTCGGCATCTTCATCCGCAATGGTTTGTGCGGTTTTTTTTGCCGTGGCGCGGATTTCTTCTAAGGATGAGCAGGATGAAACAGCGGCGAGTTGGCGATCGACTGCCCATGCGAGGTTGACGGCAGTTGGGCGGGTCGCTTTCAGCGATTCGCCAGCGGAGCGGAGGGACTCCAGAGATTCGTTTTTTGCTTCCAGGGTGGCGAGATACATCCCGTAGCCAGCGGTGGCACCGATCAGACCGGCTCCCCGAACATGCATTTCGCGGATTGCGGTGGCGACTTCTTCGACGCAGGTCAAATCTTCGATCACCCATTTGTGCGGCAGCGCGCGTTGGTCGATAATCTGCACGATGGCGGGGTTGGATGGGTGCAACCAAATGGTCCGTGTGTGGGTTCCGTTGACATTCATAAAAAATTAGTTTCCTGGGTTTTGCCAGACGAGGCGCAGGGCATCGAGGCGGACGGGTGCTTTTTGCAACAGGGCGGTCATGGCTTGTTGGCGCTCTTCGAGAACTAGGATTTCCTCCGGGCGGACATGGTTGTTGATTTTTTGTAACTCCTTGATTCGGAGGAGTTCAGCGTCCGTAATCGCCCGCATTTTTTGTGTTGCAGCAGCAGAGATTGATGAGCTTTTTGCGTTGGCGAAGTTACGGCATTTCGCGAGCATCGAGGGGAGGATTTTATTTTTGATGCGAGGGGTATCCAAGAGAGGGAAAATCGAGCCAGGTTCCAAGAGATCGAAGCCAGAAGCGAATTCTTCCGTGACATCGTTGCCAAGGGCATCGGCGACAACGCGGATCGGGGTCGGTGGCAAAAATCGGTCGATGTGAAATTCTGGGGGAGCCTGGGGTTCCACGAGAAAAATGGCTTCGAGAAAAATGCCCGGTTTTTTTTCGTTTTTGCAAATGGCGAAAGAGCTACAGCCTTTGCCGGAGCCGGTGACGAGGTCGAAAATTCCTCCGATAAAGGGGTGTTCCCAAGTCAAAAAAGGGAGGTCGTCGCGGTGCTGGGCGGTATTGCGGTCGCAGGTGAAAAGCGAACCGGTTTCCGGGAGGCCTGGGAGAGCTTCCGGGGTCTGCGGGGTTGGGGCGATGAGCCAAGTGCGGGGGGATGTCTCTTCGGCACTCAAGTTGTAGGAGTCTGCGGTGGATTGCAAGAAACGGTCGAGAGATAGGTCGGAATCGAACGAGCGGATTTGTTCGATCCAATCTTCGGCGATTTTTGGGCGGCAGGAATTCATTTGGAGCAAGAGGTCTTGCCCCTGCGCCAAATCTTTGACGACCTTTTCATGGAATGCCGCCGAGTTTTTCAAAAATAGGTCGAAGCCTTTGGCGGAGGAGGATTGCAGGAAAGCGTTTAGTTTTTCTCCGAAAGCTTGCATGAGTGCCAAGCCGCCAGCGAAGGGTTTTTCAAAAGCGTCCAAGCTCTCGTGATACCAGCGAGCCAAGATTTCGAGGTAAGTCCCTGCTGGGTAGGGGACATGGATATTGATGGTCGAGTGTTGGCCGATTCTGTCTAGGCGACCGATTCGCTGTTCGAGGACATCGGGATGTTCTGGGAGGTCGAAAAGAACGAGGTGGTGGGCGAAC
Organism: Chthoniobacter flavus; assembly: GCA_020720945.1. Lineage (GTDB taxonomy): Bacteria > Verrucomicrobiota > Verrucomicrobiia > Chthoniobacterales > DYNR01 > DYNR01. Next base: position 9,027 of record DYNR01000035.1, read on the forward strand.
TGGAAGTTTCGGCCTTCGCTGCCGATTTCCGAGCAGAGGAGAATTTGGGCACCGTCTTCTTCGGCGAACCATGCCGCGTTGCGGTCGCGTTGCAGCAAGGAAAGGCCTTCGTGGAAAACGGCGGTGGGGCGGTTGATTTTCTCCCGCAATGCGGCATCGAGGGCGAGGAGTTTTTCTTTTGTCCGGCAGATGAGAAGAATCTTCGCCTTCTTTTGTTTTTTTAGGAATTCGGTTAACCAGAGGGTGCGGGGATCCTTGGCGAAGCTGTATTTTCTTTCTTGCGAAGCGGGGGGAGAATTGTCGGCAATTCGTTCCGCTGCAAAAAGTTGTGGGGCGGGAGTCGGGAGGGGGTAGAGGTGGGCAACGCGTTTTGGGAAGCCTTTTACGGAGAATCGAGTGTTGCGGAAGATGACGCGTCCAGGGCCGTGCAAGTCCAGCAAATCGGAAAGGAGGGAGGAATGGGCACCCGGTTCTTTTTGTTTTAGGGCATCGAGTTTTTCGCGGATTCCTGTCGTTTCGTCGGGGAAAGATTGGGTGAGAAGTTTTGCGTCGGCTTGGGTGAGGGGTTTGCTTGCAAGGAGTTTGGCGGCAATTTTCGCGGTTTTTTGCCAGAGAGTTTTTTCCTTTTCGAAGGTTTGGAAATCCGAGTAGCGGGCGGGGTCGAGGAGGCGCAGGCGGGCGAAATGCGATTCGGGGCCTAGCTGTTCGGGTGTGGCGGAGAGGAGGAGGATGCCGGGGGTTTGTTGTGCAAGTTCTTCAGCGACAGCGTATTCCTTGCTGCATCTTGTTTGAGACCATCGGAGGTGCTGCGCTTCGTCCACGACGAGCAAGTCCCATTTTGTTGAGGATGCCTGTTTGGTGCGTGTTTCGTTTTCGGCGAGCCAACCGATGGAGCAAATAGCGAGTTGGGTTTCCGCAAAGGGGTTGCCGCCCGTGGCGGTTCCTTCGATGGCGAGACAACGGTCTTCGTCAAAAATTTGAAAACACATCGAAAAGCGGCGGAAGAGTTCGACAAACCATTGGTTAGTAAGGGGTTCCGGGACGAGGATGAGGATGCGAGATGCCCTTTTGCAGCAGTAGAGACGGTGGAGAATCAAACAGGCTTCGATGGTTTTTCCGAGACCGACTTCGTCTGCGAGGAGGACGCGGGGGAGGGGGCGGGAGGCGGTTTCTTGGGCGGTGTAAATCTGGTGTGGGAGGAGAGCGATTTTTGCGCCGATAAAGCCGTGGACGGGAGAGGATTGCAAAGAGCAACGGCGGCGCAAGCACTCCAGGCGAAAAGAAAAAGCGGCGGGGTCTTCGACTTGGCCGACGAACAGTTTTTCTTCCGGTTTGCTGAAAACAAGAGTATCGGAAAGCTCGGTTTCAGGGATTCTCCGTTTTTCGGAGAGATAAATCAAGAGACCTTCGGGCGTGGTTTCTACTTCAGAAACCGGGACTTCTTCGCCCGTGTGGAGGCGGATCGAATCACCGGCAGCGTAGGTGACGCGTTTGAGGGGTGCTGTTTCCGTGGCATATTGGCGCAAGACACCGCTGGCACCGTAGAGCATTGAGACTTGACCAGGCGAAGCGTCAACGATAACCCCGACACCGAGTTCGGGTTCATACTCGCTGACCCAGCGTTGGCCTTTTGAATACATTTTCATTGGTTGCAATAGTTGCTGCCAGTTTTTTCAAACAGATGCCGCAAAGGCGGTCGTCGGCGAGAGTCCCGAGAGAACGGGCATCCCGTTTTTTTGATGGCGAAAGAGGGTGTGCGGAAGAAGCGTTTTTTCCCGCCGCAAAACCGCATGGCGGCGGGCGGGAAAAAAGGAAAATGGCTTGAGCCTCAAGAGGTTATTTCATCCTGTTGAACGAGGTCTGCAAAATGTCCGCGGGGGATTTGCCCGCGAATTTTGGCTGGATTTGCCCGATCCAGTTTTGTTCCAAGAGGTTTTTTGTGGGGCGTAGTTTTTGGTAAAAAACACCGAAAACGCCAGGGGACGGGAGTTCGGCGAGCTGGAAGGCTTTGGCTGCATCCCCGACATCGTGGCGTGCATCATCTTCGGGAGAACCGTCGTTCTTTTTTTCTTCGATGAGGCGGAACTCTCCCCCTTTGCGTTTGATGGCCGCATCGTATGCGCCTGGGTTAAACTCCACGCATTCCGACAAGACTTCGATGGCGGAGAAACCGTCATGGTCGAAAGATCTTTCAAACATTTCGATCATGTGGTTCGGGTAGGAGGCGTGGGTTTTGCAGATCATGGATGCGCCCGCCGCGATCATTTTTTTCATTGGGTTGACCGGTTGGTCGATCGCGCCGGCGGGGTCTGTTTTGGTTTTATAGCCGATTTGGGAAGTCGGGGAGGTTTGTTTTTTGGTTAGGCCGTAAACCGAGTTGTCCATGATCACGCTGGTCATTTTGATGTTTTTGCGGGCTGCATGGTCGATGTGGTTGCCGCCGATCGAGAAGTTGTCGCCATCGCCGCCGAAGGTGAACACATGGAGGTCTGGGCGGGAGAGGCTGACACCGGAGGCCAAGGGGAGGGCGCGCCCGTGGATGAAGTGGACACCGTGGGTGTTCATGAAGTAGGGGAAGCGGGAAGAACAGCCGATGCCCGCGATGACAACGATTTTTTCGTGTGGTAACTGTCTCTTTTCCAAGAACTTATAGAAAGCAGCGAGGACGGCGAAGTCCCCGCATCCCGGACACCAAGAAGGGTGATCGGCGACCAAGTCTTTTTTTGTCAGAGGTGCGATGGTAGTGCTCATTTTTTTGGGATCAGGCGTTTTTTCCCGAGAGGAGAGGAGTTACTTTTTGGATGATTTCGCGGACTTTGTAAGTTAGCCCATCGGTTTTCGTGATGCTTTCGATGCGGGGGTCGCAGGTGTAGGCGCGGAGAACCATCGCCAACTGTCCGAAGCCGTAGATGCCTTGATCGTTCATTTCCACGACCGCGACTTTTTTGAAGCGGCGGAAGATGTCTGGCAGGCCTTCTGGCAGCGGGTGGATGTGGCGCAAGTGGACGCAGGCGACGGAGTGACCGTCTTCGCGCATTTTTGTGACGGCTTCGCGGATGGGACCGGCGGAGGAACCCCAGCCGACGAGCAAGAGTTCGCCCGACTCATCGCCAATGACTTCCGGCAACGGGAGCTCTTTCATGAGTTGGCGGAGTTTTTCGCGGCGTTTCGCCGTCATTTCCGTGTGTTTGAGAGGGCTTCCGGAGGGGTGTCCCATCTCGTCGTGTTCTAGCCCGGTGACGACCGGGTATTTGCCGGACTCCGATTTTGCACCGGGAGGCATGTGTTGGGTGATGGCGCCGACGGGGTAGGATTTGAAGTCGGCGGGGCGGGTGGAAAGGTCGAGCGTATGTTCGTGCATGAGGGAAGCGAGGTCGGGTTCCTCGAATGCCTCGATGCGGGTTGATAGCGATGCGTCGCTGAGGATGAAAACAGGGGTGCTGTATTTCTTTGCGATTTTCCCGGCCTCGATGGGCAGGTAGAAGCAATCTTCTACGGAAGCGGCGGCGAGAACAACGCGAGGGCTGTCACCGTGGCCTCCGTAAATGGCTTGCATCAAGTCACTTTGTTCGACATGGGTCGGGAGGCCTGTGCTCGGACCACCGCGTTGGACATTGACAATCAGGAGGGGGACTTCGGCCATGCTTGCCCACCCGACGGCTTCGGCTTTGAGGGAGATGCCGGGTCCCGAGCTACCCGTGACAGCCAGATGCCCCGCGTAGGCGAAGCCGAGGGCGACGGCTACAGCGGCTAATTCGTCTTCCGCTTGGACGAAAAGACCGCCGTATTTTGGGAGTTCGGCGCGCATGATTTCCATGACGCTCGTCCACGGGGTGATGGGGTAAGCCGCGCCGTAGCGGACGCCCGCAGCGATGAGACCGTAGGCAATCGCCTGGTTTCCGTCCATGGTGATTTGCGGGCGCGAGGTGGTTTCCGCCGGAGGATGGAAGCAGTAAAGGGTGTCGAGGAGTGTGCCTAAGGGGTAGCGGTAACCCGAATGAAAAGCGGCGAGAGCGTTTTGGAGGACGCTTTCGTCTTTCGTGCTAAAGCGTTCTGTTATAAGGCGTTCTAGTTTTTCAAGATCCAGGTCAAAGATTTTTGCGATCAGGCCGAGGACCAGCATATTTTTCCCTTTGGCACCGGAAGTCCCGCCGATGGCTTCAACGGTCAAGCCCGTGATGGAAATGCCCACGAGTTTGTGGCGGTCGGATTCTTCGGGCCGGACATGGTCGGAGTCGTAAAGCAGGACACCGCCTTCTTTGAGGTTGCCGATGTGGTTTTCGTAGCTGTGCTGGTAGAGGGCGACCAAAAAATCCGTTTCATCGCCGGCGGAGAGGACATCGCCGGAGCCCATGCGGACTTGGAAGATCGAAGGACCTCCCGAAATCGTGGAAGGGATGGTCATGTAAGTCATCACTTCCTGCTGGCTGCGACCGGCGAGGCGAGCGAGAAATCCACCGACAGCTTGGATGCCGTCTTGGGAGTTTCCGGCGATGCGTATAACGGCATCGCGGATGCTTTCTTTTTTGAGATGACCACCTTCTTTAGGTGGAGTGAATACGGCAGGAATGGAATGGTTGTCCTCGCTCATTGTTGGATGGAAACGCAAGCTATTCAATCCGGAAAAAAAAGTCAACAACGGGGGAAGTTTTTCTTTT
>DYNR01000526.1 GCA_020720945.1 Chthoniobacter flavus
ACGATTTCTTCGACGCGTTTGCGGAGCCTGCCGCCTTCGTCTTCTCCCAGCGTCGCCAGCGAAATTTCTTTTTTATCTCCGCGCAAAGCGACCGCCTCCAGCCTCGGTTCCTCACCGAGCACCCGAACGATTTCTTTGTAAAGGCAATGCGTTTCGGGGGAGGTTTTGTCGCTTGCTGTCCGGTTCATGGTTTTTTCTCAGGTTTTGGCGGTTGGGGAACCACCTTGCGCAGTTCCGTCCAAGATGCTTTCAGATCCGCGCTTACTTTGCCCCAGTTGACTTGGTCGGGAGGTGTCGCAAAGGCTCCTGCCAACGCGCTGGCGCGCATTTCAGCGGCTTTTTTTGACTGGTTCGGGTTGAGTTTGTAAATCGTTGCCCAATACTCGGTTATTGCCGTTACCAAGTCTTTTATTACCTCGGTTTGCGGGCGGTTTTCCGACACCGTAACCCAAATCGTTTTGTAGTGGTGCCCGGCCAAATTCGGGTCGAAGGAACCTTGCGTTTCTTCTTGGATCGCCTGCATCAATTTTACTGCGGGCGTCGCATAGGAGTCTTGGAGGATGGGGTCTTGCGTGCGGGTGATTCCTGAAATCAGAGAGGTCGTGTCCCTCGCGATATTGACGGCCGCGGCGGGGCGCATCTGGTATTGGAAATCGTAGATTTTGTAGCAATCGACGGTGGATTGCAGGATGCCCCCGTTGCGGATGGTGCGCCACATATCGCTCTCGTATAGCGCAATGTCTTTTGGTTCAAAGCGTTGGAGCGATGACTCGCGCGGCCATAGCCCGTATGCGATAACTCCTGCAACGATGAGAAAAAGGATTTTTGAAAAGAGGCTCATAGGAAAAAACTTCTTGGTTTGGGAAAAGGCATGGTAATCCGTTGGCGCATGGGAAGTCACGAAAAAACTCGTGGCGAATCCGACAAAATCAGAAATCGAAATAGTTGAAGAAGGCCCCCAAATCCTCGCATAAGTTTAACCTGAATCCGTGAGATAAATGCAAAGAAGCTCTGTAAGGCATTGGAGCGAAA
>DYNR01000266.1 GCA_020720945.1 Chthoniobacter flavus
TCTCCCCCAACAACCTCTCTCTTCGTTTTTAAAATTACGCGAGGATTTGGGGAGGAATTGCGGCATCGGGATAAAAAAAAATTGGCTGCCCGCGAAGGCAGCCAATTTTTGTTGAGGAAAAAAGAGGTGCTTTTTTCCGGTTTTTTGTTTCGTTTATTTTTTGGAATCGCCGGGGCGATATTCCTCTTGAGCGGCCAAAAACGCCTGTTCCAAGCCGACCATGTCTTCTCCTGGGCGGAGGCTGTCCATGACTTCGGATTCTTTGCGGATTTGCTCTTCGCTGTAGTTCGCAGCTTTGATCGAGAGACCGATGCGGCGCTCCGTGCGATCCACTTTGATGACGCGGGCTTCCACGGTCTGTCCGACCTTGAGAACATCTTTGACTTTCGCCACATGGTCTTCGCTGATTTGCGAGATGTGGACCAACCCATCGATGTCGCCAGGAAGCGCAATGAATGCGCCGAAGTTGGCGATTTTTGTGACAGATCCAGTGACGAGGTCGCCGATTTTGAAGGTGTCTTCGATCGATTTCCAAGGGTCTTCTTCGATTTGTTTGACACCCAAGCTGATACGCTGGTTGCCTTTGTCGATGTCGATGACCACCGCCTCGATTTCGTCTCCTTTTTTGAGGATTTCGCTCGGGTGGTTGATCTTGCGGGTCCAGCTCAAGTCGGAGACATGAACCATGCCGTCGATGCCTTCTTCGAGTTCGATGAACGCACCATAGGCGGTCATGTTACGGACCTTGCCTTTGACCTGTTTGCCGATGATGTAGCGCTGTTCGATCTCGTCCCAAGGATTGGGTTCGAGCTGGCGGATGCCCAAGGAGATTTTGAGTTCGTCCTTGTTGATTCCGAGCACGAGAGCTTCGACTTCCTGCCCGAGGCTGAGAACATCGGACGGACGCGCAATGCGTTTTGTCCAAGAGAGTTCGGAAACATGGATGAGACCTTCGACCCCCTCCTCGATTTCCACGAACGCGCCGTAAGGCATGAGGTTGGTAACTTTCCCTTTGACCTTGCCGCCGATGGGGAAGCGGTCTTCGATATTTTCCCACGGGTTGGTGAGACCCTGTTTGAGACCGAGAGAGACCCGTTCTTTTTCGTGGTTGATGTCGAGGATGACGACTTCGATTTCTTGGCCCACGGTGAGGGCTTCCGAAGGGTGGTTGATGCGAGCCCACGAGATGTCGGTGACATGGAGGAGACCGTCGATGCCATCGAGGTCGATGAACGCACCGAAGTCGGTGAGGTTCTTGACTTGCCCCTTGATCTTGTCGCCGATCTTCATGGTTCCCAAGAACTTCTGGCGTTTGTCAGAGCGTTCTTGTTCGATGATTTCGCGGCGGCTGAGGACCACATTTTTGCGGTCTTCGTTGATTTTGACGATTTTGAAATCGTAGGTGTTGTTGACGAACTGGGTGAGGTCTTTCGGTGGGATGATGTCGATTTGCGAGGCGGGAAGGAATGCTTCCACGCCGACATTGACGATCAGGCCGCCTTTGACAACCGAGCGGACGCGGCCTTTGATAAGTCCCGAGTCTTCAAAGACTTTTTTGATTTTGTCCCAGTTCTGGCGTTGGGAAGCCTTTTCCTTGGAAAGGACGACCATACCTTCGTCGTTTTCGAGCCGTTCGAGCAGGACTTCCACTTCGTCGCCTACTTCGATGTCCTGGACATCTTCGAATTCGCTTGCGGGGATCACGCCCTCCGATTTGTAGCCAATGTCCACGAGAAATTCATTCGGGCGAATTTCGAGGATGTGTCCTTTGACGATGCTTCCTTCTTTGTAATTTTTGATCGATTTTTCGATCAGTTCTTGGAGTTGAGCCATGGTTAAGAGTTTGAATGTAAGAATATTGGCGTGATTTTGTGATTCGCGCCAACCGAGCTTCCGTCGGTGGATGCCGGATCGCCTTTCCTATAGGGTTTTCGGGGAAAGGCAAGGAGTTTATTTTTTTCTCTCGGATTTTTCTCGTGGGTTTTTATATGGTGGCAAAGCAACCGCGTTTGGCGGATGCGTTTAGAGAATGAAAAAGATCGAACATTACTTGGAGAAAAAGCTGGCAAAAGGAGGCCTTCGTATCGGGCAGGTGCAGGCGGTTGCGGACGGTGCAGAATTTTTGGTTTTTCACTCGGAAGACGCCGGTTTTTTCCCGCAAGGAAGCGAAGGTTTGAATAGAAATAACTTGCTTGTTTTAAGGGAGTTGAGCGAATTGCGTGAAGCGGTTTTGCGGGCTGCTTGCGGCGATTTTCGCCCTCTCAAATATGCTCCGGATTTGGTTGGCGGCTGGGTTTTTATCGCAGAGGGAATCGGAGGGTTGCGCATGGCTTTGGAAACGATTTATCCGGCGGCAGTAGGACTGTGGCTGGCGTGGGCGGCAGGGGAGTTGGTGCCTTGTTCTTGGCGGGAAGTTTTGGTGCGGCAAACAGGGATGTTTCGCGGATTGGCAAAAATTTCTGATGGGGTTGCGGCTTCGTTTTTCGGCGAAGTGTGCGAAAAAAAAGGAGGGTGTTTGCGGGAGGTTTTGTGGGGGATGGATGCAGGGGCGAAGGCCGGGGTCGGGGTGACGGAAAGTTTGCAGGAAAGGGAGAAAGAGGGAGAAATTCCGCTGGTTTGTTTTGAAGCGTGCAATTTTTTATTGTCCTTAGCAGCAAGGCGTTGCGCGGAGGGAGGAGAAAAAGAATGAACATCGAATTGAGCGAAAAGGAGAAGGCGCGGTTTGGCGGGGTCGCGAGGCTTTATGGGGCAAAGGCTATGGCGGCGTTAAAGAAAAGCAGGGTTTGTGTTGTTGGGACGGGCGGGGTCGGTTCTTGGACGGTCGAGGCGCTGGCGAGATCGGGGGTTGGAGCAATCACGCTCATCGACCCCGATGAGGTTTGCAGGACGAATGTCAACCGGCAGTTGCCCGCGTTAGAAAGCACGCTGGGAAAAGCAAAAATCGAGGTTCTCGCCGAGCGGGTCAGGGATATTTACCCGGAGTGCGAGGTGGAGACAGTGCAAGAGTTTTTGGTCTCTTCCAACGCTGGGAGGCTTTTGTCAAAACGCTTTGATTTCGTGGTAGATGCAGTCGATCGAATGTCGATAAAAGCACTGATTTTGCACGGGTGCAAGGATGCGGGTATTCCCGCTTTGACGGTCGGAGGAGCGGGAGGTCGCAGGGATCCTTCGCTCGTAGAAATCCGCGATTTTGGGAGAGTCGGCGGGGACGAGCTTTTGCGTCTCGTCCGCAGGAAGTTGCGGAGGGAGTATGGGTGGGCGGGCGGAGCGGATTGCGTTTACGGCATCCCCGCGGTATTTTCTTCCGAACCAATGGTGTATCCTGGCGAGGAGGGGTGCATCGCGGAGCGTCCGCGCGAAGGGGAAGGGGTGCGGATTGATTGTGCTGCGGGGATCGGTTCGGCTTCTTTTGTAACTGGGACTTTCGGTTTTTTTGCGGCAGCGGAAGTGGTGCGAAGAATTGTAGAAAAAGAGGGGGCTTGATTCAGCTTTCAGGAAGAAGAAATCCGAAACGCTCCTTGGC
>DYNR01000036.1:0-11480 GCA_020720945.1 Chthoniobacter flavus
AATTTTTTCTGGGGTTGTTTCTGGGGCGGCTGTGAGAAAAGCGGAAGCGTTTTGGGTGCAGTTGGTCAGGGGCGTTTCGGGAATTTTCCGAAGTCCGGCGGTCTTTTTTCCACGAAAGCGTTCCTGCCTTCTTGGCCTTCTTCGGTCATGTAGTAGAGGAGGGTGGCGTTGCCGGCGAGTTCCTGCAAACCCGCCTGGCCATCGCAGTCCGCGTTGAGGGCAGCTTTCAGGCAGCGGAGGGCGAGGGGGGATTTTTGGAGCATTTCTTTGCACCAACGGACGGTTTCGAGTTCGAGTTCTTCGTAGGGGACGACGGTGTTGACAAGCCCCATGTCCAAGGCTTCTTGGGCCGAATAGACGCGGCAGAGGAACCAGATTTCCCGAGCTTTTTTTTGACCGACGAGGCGGGCCAAGTAGCTTGCGCCGTAACCGCCGTCAAACGAGCCAACTTTCGGGCCGGTCTGGCCAAATTTCGCATTGTCTGCGGCGATAGTCAGGTCGCACAAGACATGGAGGACATGGCCACCGCCGACGGCCCAGCCTGCGACCATCGCCACGACAGGTTTTGGGCAGGTGCGGATCTGGCGCTGGAAGTCTAAGACATTGAGCCGTTCGACTCCTTCTTGGTCTGCGTAGCCCGCATCGCCTCGGATTTTTTGGTCACCGCCAGAGCAAAACGCTTCTTTGCCTTCGCCGGTCAAGATGATTGTGCCGATTTGAGAGTCGTCCCTCGCATCGTCCAAAGCCCGTTGCATTTCGCGGACGGTTTGGGGGCGGAAAGCGTTTCGGACATGGGGGCGGTTGATCGTGATTTTGGCGATTCCTTCCGCTTTTTCGTAGCGGATATCTTCAAAAGAGGCGGCGGGTTTCCAGTCGAGAGCGTATTTCATCGGTTTGCGTGAGATGTCGTTTTTTTTGAAGGTTGGAGGATCGTTTTGCGGATCCAATCGGAGAGGATAGTAGCTAGTTCTGGGGGATTTTCCAGCAACAAACTATGGCCTGCGCCAGGAATTTTTTTCCATGAAGCCGAGGGGCATTTTTCCGCCATGGCGCGGGAGATGGCGCAGAATTTTTTATCGGCATCACCGGAGAGGAAAAGGGCGGGGAGGGAGAGTTGGGGGAGGAAGTCCCAGAGCGGGCGTTGGCGGCCAGGGCTTGCGTCTTCCAAAATGCGTGCCAGAGCGGCGGGGTCCGCCGACAAGCGGTTTTCTAGGAACGGCAGGTAGAGGTTTGGGAGCCAGCGGGGGGAGGAAAAGACGGGCTGTTTCCACCAGTGTTCCAAAAAACTGCGGAAAGAGTTTTCGTTTTCCGAGGAGTTTGCGGAGGCACGGAGGGCTGCGGCTTTTTGGGAATCTTCGGTCGCCCGTTTTTCGGCGGTAGCGGGATCGGAAATTCCTGCGCTTGCGGATAAAAGGACGAGGCCAGAAAAGAGGTGCGGATTTTTTGTGGCGGCAGCCAAAGCGATTCTTCCTCCGAGCGAGTAGCCGATGAGGAGGGGGCGAAGGAAAGGCGAGTTTGGTGCGGGCGGGCGAAAAGTTTCGGCGGATTTTTTGGTAGCCCAGTCTGCGAGAGATTCGATGGAGCAGGGAGTTTGCAAAGCGGGAACCTTGGCGTGTCCCGGGAGGTCTGGAGCGGCGGGCAGAAGATCGCCGAGGGATTCCGTCAAGCGGTCAACAAGGGCAGAAAAATCCGAACCACGGCCCATGAAGCCGTGGAGGCAAAAGGCAGGAAGAGGAACAACCGGGTTGTTCAGAGCACTTTTTTCCCGTCGTTTTTCGGGGCGGGAGCGGGAGTCGGGGAGGGTTTAGGAATTCCGTTTTTTAGCATCCGGGTGTAAGGGCCTTCGACTTCTTGCGGGGAAAACATATCCCGCCTGTTGGCGAGAGTCGTGCAGCCAGAAAGCGTGGTGAACAAAACGGTGGAAAGTAGGAGGGGTAGCGACAATGAAGTTTTCACGGGTTTGGAGGGTAGAGCAAAAAGACGGGGGGTGTCAATTCTGCAAATTCGTAAAACCGTTTTCAAAATTCCAATGGTGACAAAAAGGGGAGGCTCATGTAGGAGCGGAAACGATACGGCGGCGCGGAGTCGATGCGGCCGGATCAACGCAACTGAACAACCGATTTTAATTTGATTTTATGAGCGAAGATTTAATGGGAGCCGGCGGATCTGCAGATGTATTTGGCGGGTCTAAGTTTTTATGGATTAACGAGATAAGGCAGCGGAGAAACCAGTTTGTCCGCTTCGTGAGAGATTTTTCTCTGGCGGAGATGCCTTTGGAATTTCCGTTTCACCTGTTTGCGGACACGCGGTATCGGTTGCGTGTGAACGGGGAGTTTGTTGCGGCGGGGCCCGGGCGGTTCGTGACGCAGTATCCCGAGTTCGACAGTTTTGATTTGGTTTCGCGCCTGAAAGTGGGAGAAAACAGGATCGAGGTAGAGGTCAATTTTTACGGGGCATCTTCGTTCCAGAGCATGCCGGACGGAGAGCCGGGATTCATCGCTGCCGGAGGAGGGAGCGGGGTGGATTTGGGGACACCTGGGGCGTGGGTCGCGTATCGTTTGGACGCGTGGAGGTGGGATGCTCCGCTTTATAGTTTTGCGCAAAACCCGGTGGAGATTTGCGACACGCGTTTGTTGGGAGCGGGGGTGGAAGTTCCCGTGCGAGTTTTGGGCAAAGAGGAATCGCCGTGGGGCGCGTTGCGTCCGTATTCCGGTGCGCCCGTGCCGTTTCGAGAGCATCGGCCCGACAAAATCGAGATGGCGGGAATGTTGGCGAACGAAGATTTTCGGATCGGGGTCATGGCGCACGACGCCGAGTATGTGCAACGGCTCTCCGGGGTGCCTAGGCTGTGGCAAGGGTTTGCGGTTTGGATTCATTCGAAGAAAGAGCAGACCCTTCCGATGAGCTGTTTTTGGGGAGAGTTTTTTTGCAACGGGAAGCCTTTAGAACCGCAGGAGGCGTTGCCGAGAGGAAACCACAGAATCGCGCATTTGGAACTGACGGAAGGATGGAATTTGGTGAACGGGCAAATCGAAGTGTTTGCGGAGTTTTGGGCATTTTGCTTGGGTTTTCCCCGCTCTGCGGAGCTTTCGTTTCACGGGATGAAAGATTTGGCATGCACGCAGGCAATGGCGGTATCTCGCTTGGCGGAAAAAGAGCAGGTTGATTTGTCCGAGAGCGGAAAGACGGGAAAATTGGAAGAAGGGTGGACGCTGGTTGACGGGGATGTTTTTGGGCTGACGCCCGCTTGCATGGTGGCGTGGGATTTGGCTTCAGCGAAAAGCGTCCGCAATTTGGAGCTAGACCAACTCGGGGAACACAGCGCATTTCGCATCGGGGCGGGAGAAGGCTGCTCTTGGAGTTTTTCTTTTCGCGGGGAATTTTTAGGGCACATCGTTTTGGATGTAGAGGCACCTGCCGGGACGATCCTCGATGTTGCGAGCGACGACTGGAAGAGGGAAGACGGCGGGGTGGCCATTTACAAGTCGAACCCCTTGGTCGATGCGGCAGACCGTTTCGTTTTGTCTGGCGGGCGGCAGACCGTGGAGCTTTTTCATCCGAGGGGGGGCAAGCTGATTCAAGTAACGATGAGGGCGCGAGGGCAGGAAGCCGATGTGGTTTTGCACGGAATCCATGTGCGATCCCGCCAAACATTCCGTGCCGACGAGTCGCGGTTCTCGAGCGATTTCCCGGTTCTCGACTGGGCTTGGCCGGTCGCGATGCGGACGATAACGACTTCAGCAGACGAATCTTATGCGGATTGTCCTTGGCGCGAGCGCGGGGCGTATATCGGGGATTGCCTCGTCAATTTGCATTTGAATTTCCTTTTGACATCCGATTTGCGGACGGCGTTGCGTTCGATGAAAATTTTTGGGCAAGCGCAGCGAGAAGATGGGCATCTGGCGAATTGTGCGCCGGCGTGGAACCGTGCGAGCCTGTATGATTTTACTTTGATTTGGACGATCATGTTGCGCGACTACTGGGCGGGGACAGGAGATTCGCGGGTGATGGAAGAGTTTTGGCCGAATGTCCAAAAAATATGGGATAGCCCGGTTTGGAAAAGTGGGGTCGATGGGCTTTGGGAAGGGCCTGGAAAGCCGCTTTTTGTCGATTGGGGAGTGCTTTTGAGCGAGAGGGAAGGAGAGGCGAACGCGATCCTGAACCTTTTCCGTTTCGGTGCGGCGAAAGCGTGCGAAGAGATGGCGAAAGTTTTGGGAAAAACCGCTGATGCCGAGAGGTTTGCGAAAGAAAAAAAATCCGTCGAGACCTCGGTGCGCAAGCATTTGTGGGACGAAGCGGAAGGGCGGTTGCTGCCTTCGCTGGGAGCGGCGACACCTGCGTTTCACGCAAATGTGCTGGCGTTGGCTTTCGGATGGTCAACGGACGAAGACCGGGCGCGGATTTTGGCGTATTTGGAACCGAAGCTCCGTGAAAACCTGAAGAAGGGACTCGCGAAAGGAATGTTTGGCGGGCACATCGAACTCTATTTTCTGTTTTATGCGCTTCTCGCGCTTCCCGAGCACGGGCGGGTCGATTTGGCGGAAGAAGTGATCGGCGAAATTTACGGGTATCTGAAGGATTTGGGAGACGACACTTTCCCCGAAAGTTTTTGTCAAGTTGCGCAAGAGACCGGGAGCCGTTGCCACAGTTGGTCGGGAGTCCCCGCAATTTATGCTGCCCGAAATGTTTTGGGATTGCGGCAGAAGGAGGCGGGCAACCCGGACCGTTTGATTTTTTCGCCGAGGGTGGCGGGAATCACGAGGGCATCCGGGAAAGTCGCGCACCGTTTTGGGTGGGTCGAGATCGAGTGGGAGAAGGTCGGAGGAGAATTGCGTTTGACCAAAGCGAGCTTGCCTGAAGGGGTGGAACTTTTCCGAGAAACGGGCGAAAAAATATCGGTGTGATCGGTATTTGAGTTCTCCCTGAATCAGTGAGATAACTGCTGCGAATCTCTGCAATCAATTGGGCTGCAAAGGCTTGGAAAAAACACGCAAAAGACCCGAGGGTATTCCTTGGTTTTTTCCAAACCCTTTCGCTCCAATGCCTTGCAGATTTTCTTTGCATTTATCTCACGGATTCAGGTTCTCTGCTGTCGTTAGAACGGTGTCTTTTCAGTGTTTTGGATTTCGGAAACAATCTGGGAAAATCGATCGTCAAACATATGCTTGAGCTCTCCGACAACCCCCTGCATTTCATCGGAGCGTTGGCTGAGCACTTGGGCGGTTTGAACAGTTTTTTCGGCGTTTTGGGCATCCTTGAGCAATTTTTCGCGCATTTGTTCAACGGCAACGACAATGGTGCGGGTTTTATCATTTTGGACATTGCTCTGCCCGACGATTTGCTCGATGGTGTGGTTGGAGTGCAGGGTTTGCGTGACCATTGCATCTACCGATAGACGGATGAACTCATACTGTTTGTTCAGCGCGGCAAGGTGTTGCTCGACTCCATCGGCTTCTTCGCGTTTCACCGAATTCCCGTGAAGGGCGGAAGAAATTTTTTCGGAGGAAAGGACAATGCCTTTCACGGAATCCGAAAGGGCTTCGATGGCAAGCACGGACTGCGAAACGCTCTTGCGCATCTGGTCGATATTGCCGGCGATAACGGAGGAAGATTTAGCCGTTTCGGCAGCCAAATTTTTGACTTCCGACGCGACGACGGCAAACCCCTTGCCCGCTTCTCCCGCTGAAGCCGCTTCAATCGTGGCGTTCAGTGCCAAAAGATTGGTTTGCCGGGAAATCGCATTGATAATGTCCAAAACCCGCGCACTTTCATCCGAATAAAGGCTCATTTGCTCCATCACTTTGAGCAATGTTTGGATTTGCGAGGTGGCAGTTTCTGTCACTTGCTGTTCCTGCGTAGAACATTCGTCAACCCGTTGCACCGATGTTGCCATAGAATCAAGCGATTCGGCCATACGGACAATAGAGGAACAAACTTGTTCGGCACATTCAAGAGTGCTATTCGCATCCTTGGTAGCATCCTCAGCTCGTTCGATATTTTTCCCGGTAAGTGTAGCGAGCTCACTTGATTCCCCGCTGATCCGATCGAGATTTCCTAAGTTATCCTGCGCCGCACTGCTCATCGCTGTAAGCACTTGGGCCCCCTTTGCGGTATCACTCACATTGTCTCGGATTTTTCGTATTATTCCCCCAATCTGCCGATTGAGATAGCCGGATAAAAACCAAAACGAAACCCCTGCAACGCATACGAATATTGCGCTCACAACAAGAAAAGCAACGGTTCCTTTTTGGTCGATTCGCTTGATTTCATACACGGAAGCAAACATTTCGCCTTCCAATGCCTCTGCACACAAGAGCAAATTCCACGAATCGAAGCGCACCAACCGGCACAAACGCAACTCTCCACCCTCTGACCCTGCATAGGAAAAACTCCCTATTTCCCCCGTCCCAAGCGAGCGGCCAACCTCCGAAAGCTCCTTCACTGGGTAGGCATCTTTGATCGACTCCCCCGCCGAATATCCCCTAGGAGGCACCACGGCAATGCCGCTATTCTGCTCGCTCAGGTAAAAGGCATACACTTGCCCCGATACGCCGATCCGAACACGCTTGGCCGTTTCTACCACATTTTTTAGTATCTCCTCCAAAGATAAAGTGTATTCAAATACCCCGACGATTTTTTTACTCATGTCAACGATCGGAGAATAGCCCTTCAAATAAATCGTCTCACTCGTCCGGTCCAAAACAATCTTGTTTTTGTTTTCTAAAATATCGGAAATAACTGGGTTCTTTCCCCCATCGGGTAGATTGTGCGACATAAAAACACCAATTGCCCGTTTATCATTTACTACGACGGTGCTGGCCACGCACAAAAAATCCCCCTCGGGATTGACTCGCTGATAAATGCTTACCTGCCCTCCCACCAAGTTCCGCAAGTTATCCACGATGGGCATGGGCACGGTCGGAACATCGTTTTTGCGAATTCCTTGGCCAATGGTCAAACGAGGCAATTTCACTGTTTTTGAAACTCCTTGCTGCTCGTAAGCCCATTCGGCTTCACTATCGTCATCCAGCATGATAGCCCCAAGGTTTTTAAAATATCCGTTGACCTTCGACAAAACGGACGCCACGCTTTCTTTTTGTTCTGCGGATTGGACTTCGAGCATCGAAGACAGCATAACCAACACATTATCTTGGTTTTCGAGAGAAAGGACTTCGCCTTGATTCGTTGCATGACGCACGATTTCGCACTTCTCGTAATAGCTGCCTAAGCCGAGGAAGATCATCGGCAGCAAGACCATAATTCCTCCGAGGATTTTCATTTTCCAAAGGAGGCTTAAATTTGCGAAGGGAATTATTTTCATCAAAAGGAACGCACTGGATGGGTTGTTCGAAGAGCAGGCGGCAAAATACTTTGCAGCAAACGAGCTTGCAGAAATTTGCCTTTTTTAGATTTTTTCTGGGGTCGTAAGCGGGAATGCATCTTCGGATCGAATGGGTAAAGGTTTCATAGTGCCTCCCATTTGAAAATTTGCAAAGGCTCGAAATGTTACATTTTCGTAACATTTTTCGCCGCTGTCACGCTCATCGTTTTTTGATACAGCCTCAAAAAATCCTCGCCTTAAGCCGCAATTTTATCCGCAAGTTCTTGAATAACAACATGATTTTTAAACGCGCCCGAAGCTCCTTCGTATAGGATGCGGCTTTTTTGGAGCTCGGAGATTTATCGCCGCTTCGGACAGGAAAATTTATTTTCTCGCCCTTGTGTCGCCCATAGAGTCTCCAGTCCGTATCCTGCATCCTCCGCCAATGCCCGTTGGCGAGGGAATCCCCTCGTCCAGAGCGGCGACAAATCGCTCGCATCCCAAGGTGCTTTGCGACTCAAGAAGAAAGGAACTGCCCGCACCTTCCTTCACTACCCCCACTTAGTCCGGTTACGCATCGGAAGTCGTTCCTCCAACTCCGCTAGAATCCTTCCGCCACAACCAGACGCTCTCCTTCTTTGGAACCGACGACCTCGCCGCTCCTGCGGGCGATGGAGTTTCCAATTTGCTCAAGTTTGCCTGCAATATGCTCGGCACATCAACCGGGCAAGCCGCCGATGTCGATACACCAAATGCAGCAACTCTTGTCCCCGATGGAGTGGCAGGGCTTCCTCTCGCCGAAGCAGACGAAGCAACGGGCAAACTGATTTTTACCTACATCCGCCGCAAAAGCTCCACCGATCCGGGCGTAACTTACTCCGTCGAATTCAGCGACGACCTCGGCTCTTGGGCAGAAAACCTCTCTGCCACTGCCTCCGCTACCGCTCTCACCGGTGCAGACTCCGACTTCGAGCGCGTGGAAATCACCGATACCACCGCATCGCCCGCCCGCCGCTTCGCCCGCCTAAAAGTGGTCGTCACCCCCTAACCCTATTTCCACAGTTTAAAAACTGCGGAAATAGGGCTAAGGAAACGGCGTTGGGTGTCCCGTCTAAAAAATCCTGGCACGCACCCGAGCGGCTCGGAGCGTCTCCGCCCCAAATTTTTTCTCGCAATCCCGCCCCTTTCCTGCTCCAATCGCACCCTGCCATCCATCGCCCTTCCCCAGAAAATCCTCAACCCAACTTCTCTCACACTTTGAAAAAAGAAGACTTTTTTTGGTCGCTCAGCCTTTTCGGAACTGCCGTCGGCGCGGGCGTATTGTTCCTTCCCATCACCGTCGGAATGGGAGGCTTGTGGTGTTTCATCCTCATGGCTCTCTTGGCCTTCCCCATGACATTTTTCGCGCACCGGGGACTCGCGCGCTTCGTGTTCGTCGGCAAAGGTTCGAGCGAAGACATCACGGCCGCCGCAGATGAAGCTTTCGGGTCAAAAGTCGGGTTCCTCGTCACCTTCCTCTACTTCGTCGCCATCTTTTCTATCCTCCTGGTCTATTCGGTTTCCCTCACAAACACCATCGATGCCATCCTCACGGAAAACCTGAAACTACCCGCCGTCCCGCGTGTGCTCCTGGCCTCTGTCCTCACGGTTTTCCTGATGTTCTTGGTCAACTACGGCGAAGAAATCATCATCCGCGCCATCAGCTTTTTGGTTTTCCCGTTTGTCGCCGCGATTTTGCTCCTTTCGCTGTTTTTGATTCCGAACTGGAACGGCGGGATTTTCCATGCCGCCCCGCAAAGCGCCAAAGAAACTTTCGTTTCCATGCTTTTCATCATCCCAGTCATGGTTTTTTCTTTCAATCACTCGCCCATCATTTCTTCCATGGTGCTGGCGCAAAAACGCAAATACGGCGGGGGCGCGGAAGCCCGCATCAACCGCATTTTGCTCGTCGCCCATTCGCTGATCGTTTTCGTCGTGATTTTTTTCGTTTTCAGTTGCTCCATGGCATTTGAACCAGCGCAACTCGCCCAAGCAAAACAGTCGAATATCACGGTGCTGACTTACATGGCCTCCGCCTTTAACAACCCGGTGCTGCACAATGTCGCGCCGATCATCGCAGCCATAGCAATCACAAAATCGTTTCTCGGGCATTACATGGGAACCCGCGAAGGCTTCGTCGGCATCGTGCGCCGCGCCCCCTTCGCCAACGCGTGGAGCCAAAAAAAAATAAACGCTATCTCGTTGATTTCCATCGGAATCTGCGTTTGGGTTGCCGCCGTTTTCAACCCGAGCGCCCTCGACCTCATCGATGATTTGAGCGGCCCGATCTTGGCCATCATCCTTTTTCTGATGCCCGCCTACGCCGTAAAAGTCGTCCCCGCCATGCGGCGCTATGCTGGCCCGAGCGTGTATTTCGTCGCCGTCATCGGCTTCTTGGCCCTCGGCGCAATCTTGGCGCAACTGCTCTGAAAAACGCCCGCCCTCCCACTTCGCAGCAACCGCCATCCCAACTCGATTTTTTGCTATGTATTACGGTATTTTTGAAATGTTCAAAATCGGTGTCGGCCCATCGAGCTCCCATACTTTTGGCCCGATGGTGGCGGCGAAATCGTTTTGCCTTTTGCTGGAAGAAAAAGGCGTTACCGCCGCTTGCAGCAAGGTGCGCGTCACCCTTTTCGGGTCGTTGAGCGCAACGGGAAAAGGACATCTCACCGACCAAGCCGTGGTTTTAGGCCTCTGCGGATTCAGCCCGGAAAGCGTTGATTTGGACTCGGTTCCCGCCCTCATCGCGGAAACTTCCGCATCCCGCTCCCTGCCTCTCAACGGAAAAAATAAAGCCGCTTTCGACATCATTTTTTCTTCCGACCGCCTGCCAAAACACGAAAACGGCATGGAGTTTTGCGCGGAGGCGGAAGACGGTTCCTGCCTCCTTTCCGAACGCTATTACTCGATCGGCGGTGGCTTCGTTTTAAGAGAAGAAGATTTCGGTGCCGCTCCGCCTGCGGAACCCGCGCAAATCCCTTTCCCGTTTTCCACCGCCGAAGAGTTGGTCGCCCGTTGCGGGGAATCACCGATGCACGAAATCCTTTTGCAAAACGAACTCGCCCTTCGCCCGGAAAACGATGTCCTCTCCCACGCAAAAAAAGTGCGGGAAGTCATGCTCCAAGGCATTGAGCGCGGACTGGCAACCCAAGGAAATTTGCCCGCCCCAACTTGCCTGGCCCGCCGGGCAAAAGACCTTTTCTCCCGCCTCTCCACCGGCAAAGAAAACCCCAACTCCATCATGGTCCAAATGGATTGGGTCAATGTGTTTGCATTCGCTGTTTCCGAAGAAAACGGCGCGGGAGGCCGAGTCGTCACCGCTCCGACGAACGGTGCCTGCGGGGTCATTCCTGCCATCCTCGCTTACCACGACCGCTTTATCAGCCCCCTAGATGACGAACGCGCCCTCCGGTTTTTTCTCGTCGCCGCAGCCATCGGTTCGCTCTTCAAACGAAACGCCTCGATTTCTGGAGCGGAAGTCGGATGCCAAGGGGAAATCGGGGTCGCCAGTGCCATGGCAGCGGCGGGTTTGGCTGCCCTTTACGATGCCTCACCGCAACGGGTTTGCATGGCGGCGGAAATCGCCATGGAACACCACCTCGGCCTCACCTGCGACCCCGTCAACGGCCAAGTCCAAATCCCCTGTGTGGAACGAAATGGCATCGCCGCCATCACGGCCATCGACGCTACGGCGATGGCACTTTCCCGCACCACAGCAGGAGCGCGCGTCTCCCTCGATGCCGTCATTGAAACCATGCGGCAAACAGGCAAAGACATGGATCCAAAATACCGCGAGACCTCCTGCGGGGGACTCGCCCGACTGATCCATTGATTGCCAACCCCCTTCATTCCGAGGGCCTGAAATGAGGGCAATGGTGATCTGTTCGCTGTAGCCGCCGCCTTCGACAAAGGCTTTTTCGAGGGCGGAAATTTGCCGGTCGAGGAGGAAGTTGGCTTGGTGGATCAGGCAGATGAGCGCGTTGGCGCGGATGGCAGGGTCGATGTGATCGAGCCAAGGGGCGTAGAGGGCGTAGCGCTCCCCGTCGGAGAGATCGGTCAGATACATTCTCTGCATAAGCTAGACTTTTTCTGAACAATCCGAGAATTTCTTGGCGGC
>DYNR01000036.1:11580-13642 GCA_020720945.1 Chthoniobacter flavus
ACATTCTCTGCATAAGCTAGACTTTTTCTGAACAATCCGAGAATTTCTTGGCGGCGGGCAACTCGTTGCAGGAGTGCTTGTTGCTGTGCTGGCAACGATTCAAACGCTTGCTCTGCAAGTGCAGACGCACATTTTTTCTACCGCAGGTTTTCCCGAGTTTTTTCCCGAGTTTTTAGTTTCGCAACCTGTTGAAAACCAGTCCCTTGCGAAAAGAAGCCGGCGGTCGGACTCGAACCGACGACCGTTCGATTACAAATCGAGTGCTCTACCAACTGAGCTAAGCCGGCGTAAAAAACCAATCGGCAACAGGTTGCCACGAACTCACAACCTTTGCAAGGCGTTTCCTGCAAAACCTAAAATTTTTTAACGGCGTAGCCCAATCTGAAAAATACCGCCGCTGGAGCCTTCGCAAAAAAAGACAGCAACCAATTGATTATCAAGGAGATAAAAAATAGCTCAAGAGTTTTTGTCACTCGGGGGTCGCAGGCTCCCATTTTACCAAGCACCCTCCATCGGAAGCCAGCGAAAACCAGATTGCAAAGCCCTTTCCGAAAAGTTACCCTCCCAGCACCATGAAACGATCGCTCAACCCCTCCCCGCCCTCTCGCGCAAAAAAAATGCCCGCAAGCGCGGCAGGCAGATCGCTGCGCATCCCTTTGCTGGCAGGGGCATTGGGCGCAGCCAGCGTCGCGTGTTGCGGGCAGGCGGCACCCGCAGAAGAACCCAACCAAAAACCCAATGTCATTATCTTCATGTGCGATGACATTGGCTACGGGGACTTGGGGTGCTACGGCGGAAAAAACCTCAAAACTCCGAACATCGACAAGATGGCTGCCGAAGGCGCGCGGTTCACAGATTTTTATGTCACTTCCCCGGTTTGCACGCCTTCCAGAGCGGCGATGCTGACCGGACGCTATCCCGTGCGACAGGGCTTTTCGGACCTTCTTTGGCCGCACGACACCCACGGTATTCCGAAGACCGAAATTTTGCTTTCCGACCTCCTGAAAAAAGATGGCTACTCGACCGCGCTTTTCGGCAAATGGCACTTGGGGCACCACGACCCGCTCGACCTCCCCAACGCGAGAGGTTTCGATGAGTGGCTCGGCATCCCCTACCCGAACGATCAAGACGGTTCCCACCCCCTCGGAAAGCTGATGCAAAAAACTTGGCCGCCGATTCCCCTGCTGCGCAACGGACAAAAAGAAGCCGACAAAGTCGATGTTGACCAGATCACCAAACAGTTGACCGAAGAAACCGTCCGCTATATCCGCGAGCATGCGGACAAACCTTTTTTCGTGTATCTGGCGCAACCGATGCCTCACTCGTATCTTGGTGCAAGCGAAAAGTTTAAGGGGAAATCGAACGGTGAACTATACGGGGATGCCGTGGAAGAACTGGACTGGAGCGTGGGGGAAATCTTGGCGGCGCTGAAGGAGTCTGGGCTAGACAAAAAAACGCTGCTGTTTTTCACGGACGACAACGGGGCGACCGTGAAACCGGAAGAAAAAGCCTCGCCGCTAGAAAAAGAAACATGGCAGCTTTTTCACGGTCCAGGGGTCGGCTCAGGAACCAACGCTCCACTGCGGGGAGGAAAAGTCACCTGCTTTGAGGGCGGCGTCAGAGTCCCGTTTATCGCATGGGGCCCCGGATACATCAAGCCAGGCGCAACGGTCCAAGAACCTGCAATTATCACGGACTTCTTCCCGACGATTCTAGAGTATGCAAAAAGCTCGCTACCGGGCGACAGAACCATTGACGGCAAGTCGCTGGTCCGTTTGCTGGCGGGAGAAGGTTCCAGGGAAAAAACGGACTTCTTTTTTGGTGTCGAAGATTTGGTCGCCTGTCGTTCGGGCAAGTGGAAATGCGTGCTGGAAGGGAAAAATCCGAGGGAAAGGGGTCCGTCCCCGAAGGCGATGCTTTTCGATTTGGAAAATGATTTAGAAGAAAGCCGGAATGTCGCGGCGGAGCACCCGGAGGTGGTGGAGGAACTCCAGAAAAAAATCGTCGATTTCGAGAAAAGCACGGGGTGGCCGGAGAATCGCAACACGCCGAAGAAAACTAA
>DYNR01000037.1 GCA_020720945.1 Chthoniobacter flavus
TAAGCGCTGTGAATGCCTTACAGAGCTTCTTTGCATTTATCTCACGGAGTCAGGTTCAAAAAAATCAGGAACTGATGCCCGCCATGCAAATGTATTTGAGGTTCGTGTAGTCCTCGATTCCGTATTTCGAGCCTTCTCTTCCGAAGCCAGATTCTTTGATTCCGCCAAACGGAGCCATTGCGTTTGATATGGTGCCCGTGTTGACGCCGACCATTCCGACTTCCAAAGCTTCTGCGACGCGCCAGATTTTTCCGATGTCGCGGCTGTAAAAGTAGGCGGCGAGGCCGACGGGGGAGGCGTTTGCGGCGCGGATCGCTTCTTCTTCGGAGTGGAAGGAAAAAATCGCGGCGACCGGGCCGAAAATTTCTTCCTTCGCCAGAGCCATATCGTGGTGGCAATTCGTCAAAACCGTTGGAAGAAAAAATTGGTTTTCGTTGCTTGCGCGTTTTCCGCCGAGCAAGACGGAAGCACCGAGAGACTTTGCGTTTTCCACGAGCGATTCCACTTTTCGGAGCGCAGAATCATCGATCAGGGGGCCTTGGGTCGTTCCGTTTTCCCAACCGTTTCCGATGCACAGATTTTTTACGGCGGGGAGGAGTTTTGCCAGGAAAGGTTCCAGCACGCATTCTTCCACGAAAACCCGGTTTGCGCAGACGCAGGTCTGGCCGCTGTTGCGGAATTTCGATGCCATGAGACCTTCTACGGCGGCATCGAGATCGGCATCGGAAAAGACGAGGAATGGAGCGTTCCCGCCTAGCTCCATCGTTACTTTTTTGACGCTCTTCGCGCATTCCTCCAAGATTTTTTTACCCGTTTCCGTGGAGCCAGTGAAAGTCACTTTTCGCACGAGCGGGTGGCGGAGCAATGCGGTTCCTACGGTTGAAGCCTCGCCGGTGACGACGCTTAAAACACCGGGAGGTAATCCGGCGCGGGAAGCGAGTTCCGCGAGAGCCAAGGCGGAGAGCGGAGTTTGGGAAGCTGGTTTTACGACGATCGAGCAGCCGGCGGCCAAAGCGGGAGCGACTTTTCTTGTGATCATCGCATTCGGGAAATTCCACGGGGTGATGGCCGCGCAAACTCCGACAGGTTGGCGGATTACGAGGATTCTGCGGTCGTTCGAAGGGGCGGGGATCATTTCTCCGTAAAGGCGTTTTGCTTCTTCGGAAAACCACTCGATATAGGATGCGCCGTAGGCGATTTCTCCGAGAGCTTCGGCTAGAGGCTTGCCTTGTTCCAAAGTCAAAAGGAGTGCGAGGTCTGCCGAATGCCTGTTGATTTCCTCGAACCACGCGCGGAGTAGCGCGGCGCGCCGGGGCGCAGGAACTTCGCTCCACGCCCGCATGGCATCCGCAGCAAACTCCACAGCCTCATTGACTTCTGGAGCGGAGAGAGAGGGGACCGCGGCGATTTGAGAACCCGATGCGGGGTTGAAGACAGGAAACGAATCCCCCGAGGCGGCAGCGCGCCATTCCCCGCAAAAAAACGAGAGTTGTTTTTTTAGAGAAGGGTCTGAAAGCTCGGGGGCAGGCATGGCAAAAAATTATCCGAGTTGTTTGAGATACCACTCGTAGGTCGAGCGGATGCCGTCGCGGAGCGAGATTTTCGGGCGCCAACCAAGCGCGAAGGTGTTTGTCATGTCGAGCAGTTTGCGCGGGGTGCCGTCCGGTTTGGAAGAGTCAAAAACCAAGTCGCCGCCGAAGCCGACGACTTCGCAGATTAGTTCGGCCAGTTCGCGGATCGTCACATCTTCTCCGCAGCCGACATTCAAAAAGTCCGTGCCCTCGTAATTTTGGAGGAGGAAGAAAGATGCGTCGGCCAAGTCGTCCACATGGAGGAACTCGCGGCGAGGGGTTCCCGAGCCCCAGACGGTCACGGTTTTTTCACCCGCGAGTTTTGCCTCGTGGACTTTGCGCATGAGGGCGGGCAAGACATGGGAAGTTTGGAGGTCGAAGTTGTCGTAAGTCCCGTAGAGGTTGGTCGGCATCGCCGAGAAGAAATTTTTTCCGTATTGGCGGGCGTAAGACTGGCAGAGGCGGATGCCGCAGATTTTTGCCAAGGCGTAGGGTTCGTTTGTGGGTTCGAGCGTGCCGGAAAGGAGCGAAGATTCTTTGATCGGCTGTTCGGCAAATTTTGGGTAAATGCAAGAACTGCCGAGGAAGAGGAGGCGTTTTACGCCGAAGTCCGCCGAAGCGGAAATGACATTGTTTTGGATGTCGAGGTTTTGGAGCAAAAATTCCACGGGGAAATCGTAGTTGGCTTTGATGCCGCCGACTTTTGCAGCGGCATCCACGACGACAGCGGGGCGTTCTGCGTCGAAAAACGAGCGGACGGCCGAGCGGTCGGTCAAATCCAGTTCTTTGTGGGTGCGAGTGACGATGCTGGTGAACCCTTCGGCTTCGAAGCGGCGGAGCAAGGCACTTCCCACCATGCCGCGATGTCCGGCGATAAAGACTTTTTCGTTTTTCGAGATTTTCATAAAGCAGAGATAAAAAGAGGAAAGAGGAGTTGCAGAAGTTCGGGTTCTGGTCAATTAAAAGTGAGGTTTTGAACGCCGGCGGCGGCGGCGGCGTTGAGGATTTCCATGATTCTTCCGTGGTTGGCTTCTGGGGAGGGGCGGATGATGACAGGGTCTTTGTCGCCGAATCGGTCAATGGTTTCTTTGAGCCATGCGCGGAGTTGGGGCAAGTCTTTGCTGTCTAGGGAATCGTAAGTTTGCTCATTGAGAGAAATGACACCTTCTTGGTCAACATCGATGATGATCGGTGCGGGGGGAGGACCGGATGCTAGCGAGGCGGCTCCCCTGCCGCTCGGTAAGTTGATATTTAGTTCTCGTTCAGCGACTTGTGAACCTGCGGAAGCCATAAAAAAAAGTAGGAGAACGAAAACGACATCCACCATAGGGGCGATTTGAAACCCGACATCTCCATCTTCCGAACCGACGCTTGCAGCCATAATTAAAAAAAGGGGTTATTTTTTTGGTTCTTTTTGGGTTTCTTTATCGACGACCGAGAAAGTGACATTGCCGACGCCCGCCGAGCCGATGGCTTCTAGGATGCGGCGCATAAAATCGTAGCGCACGAGTTTGTCGGCGCGGATGACCACGCGGGTCAGCGGGTTCCTCTGGACTTGAGAGCGGAGGAGCGAGACGAGTTCCGCCAATGAGTAAGTCGTTTCTTGGACGGTGATTGAGGGGGTGTTTGTCGCGGCGTTGTAGGCGATGTTCACGATAATTTGACCGGGGTTGGACTTAGCGTCTTTCGCATCTTTTGCTACAGGGAGGTCGATGCCTTCGGTCGATTGGAGCACTTCGGTCGAGCTGATCGACATGAAGAAAACAAGCAAGACCAAGAGAATGTCGATCATCGGAGCGATCTGGAATTCCGGGTCGGCATCGGGCTCCACGGGGCGCACCCGTTTGCGGAGGCTCTTGCTTTTGGCGAATGCGGACATAGCTAGATGCCGGGAGGCACAAAACGGTTACTGGCTCCAGTCCAAGGCGGCACCGCAATGAGGGCAATTGCTTTCTCCAGGTTGGATGGTGCCATTACAGACCGGGCAATTTAAGAGCGTTTCCGTATTTTCCGTTTGAGGGGCGGGGGTGCCTGTTTCGAAGCCTTCCCCGATGCGGAGGCCTTCGAGTTCGGAGAACGGGATGTCTTCAACCAAGTGATTGAGAGTTTCGTCCGCGTAGAGGACTACGGAGGCGATGCGGTTGCGGAAGTAGTAGTAAAAGATGAAAGCCGGGATCGCCAAGAAAAGGCCGCTGGCGGTCGCCATCAAAACTTCACCGATGCTCAGGGCCAGTTTGCGGGGGTCGGAAACTCCGGAGGAGCCCAAGACGGCGAATGCGCTCATCATGCCGATGACCGTTCCGAGGAGACCGATCATGGGGGCGATCACGCCGATGACGGAGAGGTAGCTGTTTTTCGTTTTGAAAACTTGGGCTTCGCGGTGGCCGCGTTCGATCAGAGAGATTTCCGTAGCATCCTTGCCGCGCCCGATTCGTTCCAGTGTGCCAGCGAGAACATTGGCGATGTAGGCATTGTTCGCTTTGCAAATCCGCCAAGCTTCTTGGTAATTTCCGAAATCGATGGCGGATTTCAGGGAAGCGGCGAGGGCGGCGGGAGCCAGGACTTCATTTCTGAGTTGCAGGGCAAGTTGGATGACCAGAGTGACCATCACCATCGAAACCATCAGGATACAGACCCAGATAAAAATGATCATCGGGCCACCGTGGAGGATGGTTTGGATGATGTTCATTGATTGGGCGACTTCCGCCGGAGCCTGCTGGGATTGAGCGAAGGCTGGGTGGAGAGAAGAGAGAAGAAAAGCTGCGGCGAGCGGGAGAGGGATTTGTTTTGTGTTCAAGGTGTTGGGTTTGGTGTTTTGTTACAGTTTTTTCTTTTTCGCATCAAGGGACAAGAACGCGTTTTTCTTTTTCTAGGGAGGCGGCGTTTGTTTCGGATTTTTTGGTTGCCAGGGAGTCTGAAGAGTAAATGGTGGAGGCGAGGAGGAAGCATTCGAGGGCGCGGGAATCGTCGCCTTCGGACTGGAGGATTTCGCCCATCGTGAAGAGGGCTTGCCCGATTTTTGCATTTTGCGCTTTTGTGTTTGCCTGTTTTTTTTGTTGGGGTTCCAAGAGTGGGGCGAGGAGAGATTTCGCTTCGGAGGGTTTGTTTTTTTCGAGGGCAAGTTTGGCGGAAATCAAAGCGATCGTGTCGTTTTGCGGGAAGGGATTTTTTTTGTAGGCGGCGAGGACGGCTTCCGCCGCGGCGGTTTTTTTTGCGTCGAGTTGGAGGGTGATCAGGTCGAAGGTCGCCAAATCCAACCACTCTGCGGGGAGACCTTGGAAGCGTTTGAGAGTTTCTTCCAGTGATGCCAAAGCAGCATCGTTTTTTCCCGAGGCGGCGAAATTTTTTGCGTCGTTGAGAGATGGGGGAGGAGCCATCGAAAGGAGTTCGATTTCGGTGATAGGGAAAGAGGCTTCGAGTTTTCCTCCTTTATCTAACGAAGTTTGGATGAGGATATTTCCCTTTGAAACGCCAGAAACCGAGCCTTCGCGTGCGCTGCCGTTCTTAAACTTCACGAAATCCGGGCGTTCCGACGCGAAAATGGAAGTTGCGGTCAAAAAAAACAGGGGAAATGCGAGTCTCCGTAGCGTGAAGCTTGCTTTCATGATTGCAATTTTCTACTCTAAGCGTTTCAACAAATCAAACATTTCTACTGGATTTCATGATAACGATTCTACGACGCAATCAGAGGTGGCTGTTATTTATAGTAGCGGTCTTAACTATAGTGGCTTTCGCTTGGCTTTACAACAGGACAGACACGGAGAAACTCGGTGCGAACAAAATCGCGCAGATTTACGGCAGGACGCTTTACCAGATCGACATTGACAGGGCGGTCCGCCTGCAACAGCTCGCGGCCATACTCGGGATGAACGAGTTTTTGATGTCGTTGACGGCGACGGCCGAAAGCCAGGGGGCGATGGTCGAAGAGTTCGTTTGGAATTTGCAAGTTTTGGGGCATGAGTCCGAGTTGCTTTGGCTCAAGCCCGGAGATGTTCAAGTGCTCGACGCGATCAAGGCGTTGCCCGCGTTTTCGACAAACGGGGTTTTCGACCGCAAAAAATACGCGGCGTTTCTCGGCGAGCAACTGGCACCTAGAGGCATGACCGAGAGGCACTTAGAAGATTTGATCCGCAGTTCCTTGGCATTTGAGACGCTCCGCAAGCTCGTGGCATCTCCGGTTGTTTTGACCGATTGGGAGATCCGGCAAACCATGCGGATGTTTCAAAAAGTAGATGTTCTCGTGGTGCGGGTGCCCGAGTTGGCGGATTCCGAAAAGCCGAAAGCAACGGACGAAGAGGTTGCGTCTTACTACGAAAAAAACAAAGCCCAGCTTCTGACTCCCGACTACCGTTCGGTGACGGTCGCCGAAGTCCGGACGGAGGGAGACCCGCAAACGACCGACAAAAAAGCGCGGATGGCGGCTTTGCAAAAAGCTGCGGAGGCGATTTCGGCGTTGCACGAAAAAGCGCAACAACCGGGGGCGGATTTTGCGGCTTTGGCGGCGGGGGCTCAAGCGGTCGTGACGGAGACCCCATTGTTTGATGCGCAAGGATTTACGAAAGGGGCGACGCCTGCAGAAAAAGGGGGTGCGGTTGCGTTGCCTCGGCCTGTTGTCGCGGAGGTTTTTCGTCTTTCCGCCGCTCGTCCGCTCGGGGAAATCATCCAAGACGGCAATTCTTTTTTTGTCGTCAAGCTAGGCAAAGAAGAAGTGCCCCGCCCGCTCGCGCTAGATGAGGCGCGCACGAAGATCCTGGCTCTTTTGCTTTCGGAAAAGACCAACAGCACACTGCGGGCGAAGGCCGACGGATTCCGTGAAAGCATCGCAAAAGCGGTGGCGGACGGTGCTGATTTTTCGGGTGCGTTAAAATCTCAAGGGCTTGTTTCCGAAGAGGTTGCAGGGTTGGAACCCTGGTCGCAAACGATGGACGAAAAGGCGTTTTTTGCCAGGGCCAGCTCGGAGATGGACGAAAAAGAAATCAGTGCGGTCGAGAGGGGGCCCAAGGGTTATTACTTTTTGTGTTTGAAGAGCAGGCATCCCGTGGATCCCGCACTTGCCGCAACCCGGCAAACCGAAGTCGAAAAATCTCTTTTGGAGCGCAAGCAGATGCTTCTTTTTATCGAGTGGCTCCGTTTGGCCAGAGAAAAATCCGACCTCCGTTTTTTCCACCAGCGTTCCTGATTTTTTCAGAGTTGCGAGAGCTTTTCCTCTTTCCCGTTTCCTTGTTTGAAGGGAAGGGGGAGGGGAGGTTCCGAAAGATTTATCTTCCATGAAGCCAAACAGTTATTTCATTACGACCGCGATTGATTACACCAATGCGCCCCCGCACATCGGGCACGCTTACGAAAAAGTTTTGGCCGATGTCATGGCGAGGCACCAGAGGCAGAGGGGGAAGGAAGTTTTCTTTTTGACTGGGGTTGACCAGCACGGGCAGAAGGTGCAGCAGGCGGCCGAGAGGGGGGGGATTTCGCCCGCCGAGTTCGCCGAGGCAACGACGCGAAAGTTCGTGGAACTTTGGGAGAAACTCGGGATTTCCAACGACGGGTGGGCGGCGACAACTGCGCCGCTGCACCGCAAAACTGTCCAGGCGATTTTGGCGGAACTGCACAGGAAAGGTGATCTTTACAAAGCGGCGCATTCCGGTTTTTACAGCGTGCGGCAGGAGCAATTTTTGACCGACAAGGAAAGGGGACCCGACGGGCAGTTCGGGCCGGAATGGGGGGAAGTGACGGAGATTTCCGAAGAGAATTGGTATTTCCGGTTGTCCAAATATCAGCCTTGGTTGCAGGAGTTTGCCGAAAAATATCCCGCGTTTGTTTTCCCGGATTTCCGGTTGCAGGAATTGCGGAACGCCGTGTCGAGGACGGCGGGAGACCTGTGCATTTCTCGTCCCAAGAGCAGGCTCGCGTGGGGGATCGAACTGCCGTTCGACCAAGATTTTGTCACCTATGTCTGGTTTGATGCCCTGATCAATTACATCAGTTTTGCGGGGTATTTGTCAGAAGATGGTGGAGATGCGGCGAAATTTGCCGAGCGCTGGCCGGCGTTGCATGTGATAGGGAAAGATATTTTGGTTCCCGCGCACGGCATTTATTGGATGTCGATGCTCAAGGCGATCGGTTTTTCCGATGAGGCGATGCCGCGTTTTTTGGTGCACGGCTACATCAATTTGCAGGGGGCAAAGGTTAGCAAGAGCTTGGGGAACACGGTTGATCCGGGGGGCTTGGCAGACCTTTATGGGGCGGATGCGTTGCGCTATTACCTGTCCGCAGACTGCCAGTGCGGGCAAGACATGGAGTTCAGCGAAGAGCGGTTGATGGTCCGGTATAACAGCGACTTGGCCAACGGGTTAGGCAACTTGCTCAACCGCACGCTCAACATGGCGAACCGCTATCGTGGCGGGGAGTTGCGTTTGCCAGAAAACGCGCCCGAAAGCGTTTGTTCGTTGCTTGTAGAAGCGGAGGAGACATGGGGGAAAGTGGCGGTTGCGATGGATTCGTTGCACCCGCATTTGGCGGTTGATGCCGTGGTGGCTTTGGTGACAAAAGCCAACCGTTTTGCGGAATCCGAAGCCCCTTGGAAACTCGCCAAAGATCCGGGCGAGGCGGAGCGTCTTGATGCTGTTCTTTACGCGATGGCGGAGACGGTGTTGCACGCGGCATCCTTGCTTTTTCCTTTTGTTCCGGAAAAATCTTTGGCGGTGGCCGGGCAGCTTAGTTTGCCGTTGCTGGAGTTTGGAAAAGAGAAAAGCAGGATTCCCGCGGGGCATCGGGTAGGCGAACCAAAGCCCGTTTTCCCGAGGTTAGAGAAGGCAGGAGCGTCCGATGCCTGAGGAAGAGAAACCGCTGGGCAGATGGAAGAGGGCGCGCTACCGGGTGGAATATCTCGGTTTGGCTCTCGCCGCGTGGTTGTTGCCAAAGCTTCCTTACGATGTTTTGTGGCAGCTTGGGTGTTTTCTCGGGAGGATCGTTTTTGCCTTGGATGCGAGGGGGCGTTCCGTTTCGTTAGAAAACCTGCGGATCGCATTCGGCGACCGTTATTGCCTTGAAGAAAGGGAGTGCATAGCCCGGGAGTCTTACACTTGTTTCGCCAGGAATATGCTTTGTCTTTTCTGGTCTCCCGCGATCGAGGCGATGGATGTCGAGTCCGTTAATAACTTGGTGAAAGTCAGTGGGTTAGATAGTGATCCGGCGCACGGAGACCCGAAGAGTCCGGGGGTGTATTTTTTGGGGCATTTTTCAAATTTCGAGTGGCTTTCTCTGTATAGCGCCCGTTTGGTCAATCCGGGTTTCGTGATTGCGCAAGAGTTTAAGAACCCGGCGTTGAATCCGATTTTTGACCGTTTGCGGTCGGGGACCGGGCATCAAATTATATCGAGGAACCGGGCGATCATACGGATGCTCAAGCATTTGCGTTCGGGGGGGAAGGTGGGGGCTGCCGCGGATTTGAGCGTGGATCCCAAGCAGGGAGGGATACCGATCCGGTGTTTCGGGCTTTGGAGTTCGGGTAGCCCGATGGCGGCGATTTTGGCTATGCGCGAAAAAGTGCCGCTGTTTTTATCGGAGATTTACCCTGAAGACAACGGGGGGATGCGGATTTTTTATCACGGGCGGTTGAGTTTGCCGGAGGAGGCTAGCGGGCGGGAGATTTCGCAAGCGTGCTGGGATTGCGCCGAATCGGTCATAAAAAAACACCCCGAATTGTGGCTTTGGAATTACAAGCATTGGAGGTTTCGCCCGTCTTGGGACGACCCGAAGAAGTATCCGTCTTACTCGAATCCCTCCAAGCGTTTCGATGCCGTTTTGCGGGATGCGGGGATTGAGGGGCCATGAGGGCACCGTTCGATTGGGCGAATTGCGAGGCGGTGGACAGGGCGACGCTTTGTTTTATTGTGCGGGGCGGCGAGATTTTGTTGATCCGGAAAAAAAGGGGATTGGGAGCGGGGAAAATCAATGGGCCTGGAGGGAGGATTGAAGCTGGGGAAAGTGCGGTTGCCGCCGCGGTGAGGGAAGTGCAAGAAGAGGTCCGAGTGACACCCTTTGGGCTCGAGATGAAAGGGGAGCTTTTTTTTCGTTTCGTGGATGGTTACAGCATCCATTGCGCCGTGTTTTTTGCGGGAGGTTGCCAAGGGGAACCCGGAGAGACCGACGAGGCGGTTCCCTTGTGGTATGCGCTCGACGCAATCCCGTATTCGGAAATGTGGGCGGATGATCGCCTTTGGCTTCCTGGAGCGTTGGAGGGGAAGACTTTCGCTGCATATTTCGAGTTCGATGGGGAGAACCTGTTGCACGGCGAGTTCGTTTGGGGACCCGAGAGGTTTTTTATTCGCTGATTTTTTTTCATGCCGCAGACAATCCGAGTTTTGCTCGATAGCGCGTTGGATCGCCCGTTGGATTACAGCGTTCCTATTGCGTTTGAGGGGAGGGTCGGGGTTGGTTCTAGGGTGCGGGTGCCGTTAAAGAACCGCGTTGTTTTGGGGACGGTGATGGCAGTTTTGGAAAATAGCGAGGTGAAGAACCAAAAGCCGATGGCGGCACTTCTCGGAGAACGGCCCTTGCTGTCGCCTTCGATTTTGAAATTAGCGAAGTGGATGTCGGCGTATTATCTTTGCCCGGAAGAAGTTGCGTTGC
The DNA here is from genome assembly GCA_020720945.1 of Chthoniobacter flavus. Taxonomy (GTDB): domain Bacteria; phylum Verrucomicrobiota; class Verrucomicrobiia; order Chthoniobacterales; family DYNR01; genus DYNR01. Next base: position 10,200 of record DYNR01000037.1, read on the forward strand.
GTTCCGTTTTGCCGCAAGCGGTGAGAGGGGCGAAAGTTACCCACAAGGAAAAGAAGGCGGTGGAGTTGGCGGTCGAGGTGTCGCCCGAAGAAATCGCGAAGGTTGCAGCGAGGTCGCCGAAGCAGGCGGCGGTATTGGCGGCGGTGGTGCGAAGCGGGGGGGCGGTCGAAGTGACGGCGCTGGAAGAGGAAGTTGGAGGAGGGGCGGCATCGGCGGTTGCGGCTTTGGTGAAGAAAAAATTTTTGAGGGAGAAGTTTGTCCGGGTTGGCAGGGATCCGGGGGCGAGCGAAACCTATTTGCCGAGTTTGCCGTTGGAGTTGAACGGCGAGCAGGCGGCCGCGCTTTCGGCGGTTTGTCGGGCTATTGAAGACCCTGAAAAAGCCAAGCCGATTTTGTTGCACGGGGTGACGGGTAGCGGGAAAACGGAAGTTTATTTGCAGGCGGCGGAATATGCGCTCGGAGCGGGGAAAAGCGCGTTGGTGCTGGTCCCAGAAATTTCTTTGGCGCCGCAGACCGTCGAGCGGTTCAAGAGCCGTTTTTCCGGGAGGCAGGACGAGGTGGCGATTTTGCACAGCCACCTTTCCGAAGGGGAAAGGCACGACGAGTGGTTCAAAATTCATTCCGGGAAAGCCCGCGTGGTGATCGGTGCGCGCAGTGCGGTGTTTTCGCCGTTGACGAATCTCGGGATTATCATTGTGGACGAAGAGCATGAAGCGTCTTACAAGCAGGAGGAGATGCCGAAATACCACGCGCGCGACCTGGCCGTGATGCGTTCGACCGCCGAGCCGTGCGCGGTTTTGTTAGGTTCTGCAACTCCTTCTACCGAAAGCTATTGCAACGCGGTTTCCGGGAAATACGAGCTGGTGAACCTGACCGTGCGCGCCGATGAAAGGAACTTGCCTGTGATCCGGATCCTCGATATGCGGGTGCAGCGCAGGCGGTCTGGGCCGGAGTCACTTTTTTCGCATCCTTTAGAGCAGGCGATCCGCGAGAGGTTGGAGAAGCGGGAGCAGAGTATTTTGTTTTTGAATCGGCGGGGACATTCGACTTCTCTGATTTGCTCGGTGTGCGGCCATGTTTGCAAGTGCCCGGATTGCAGCGTTTCGTTGACTTATCACCGCGAGGTGGACCGCGTTCTTTGCCATGTTTGCGGGCATGGGGCGAAAGCGCCCAAGAAGTGTCCGGAGTGTTCCGATCCTTCGATCCGTTTCAGTGGCGCGGGGACGCAGAAGGTCGAAGAGTTTGTGCGGAGAATTTTTCCGCAGGCGAGGGTGGCGCGGATGGATGCGGATACGATGGGGAGGAAGGATGCTTACCGGGAAACGCTCGGGAAGTTCAAGGCCGGGGGGATCGATATTTTGATCGGGACCCAGATGATTGCCAAAGGGTTGCATTTTCCCAATGTCACTTTGGTCGGGATCGTAAATGCCGATGTCGGTTTGCATGTGCCAGATTTCCGGGCATCCGAGAAGACCTTCCAGCTTTTGACGCAAGTGGCGGGGAGGGCGGGCAGAGGGGAAGAAGACGGGGAGGTGATGGTGCAGACTTTCACGCCGTTTGCGCCTGCGATCCAGTTTGCAAGGCACCATGATTTCGTCGGGTTTTGGGAGCAGGAGAGAGAGTTTCGCGAGCAGTTTCAGTATCCGCCGTTTGTCCGCATGATTTTGTTGACCGTCCGTTCGCCGAGGGAAGATTTGGCGGAGTTTGCCGCGCAGACAATCCGGCGGAGATTGGAAGAAGCCGTCCCGGAAAGGACGATTTTGGGGGAAGTTTGCCCGGCACCGTTGACGAAGGCGAAAGGCAGTTTTCGCTACCAGATTGCGCTGCGTGCGCCGAAGGATGTCCCGTTGCGGGCGTGCATACGCAAGACGCTGGATCCCAAAAGGTTGCCGATGCCCGAAGATGTGTTTCTTTCCATCGATGTGGACCCGTATAGCCTTTTGTGAACGCCCTGTCGGCGCGTTTCAAAAAACCTCGATTTTTTGTTCGGAGGGCAGGGAAATTTCAAAAACCGTGCCTTCTTCTTCGGAAGAGCGGAAGGATGCGGAGCCCCCCAGAAAGCGTTCGGTCAGCAAGTGGACTCCGTGGGTTCCAAGCCCGCGGCCTTCGCCTTTGGAGGTGTTGTTTCTTTCGAAAATCCGGAGAGAAATTTCCCGTGGGATCACCCCTTTATTTTTGCACCAGAAAACGACCGTTTCGTTATCTCCCGAGCGGCAGCCTAGCTCGACGGAATCGCCGGGGAGGACTGCTTCTAGGGCATTTTTCAAGAGGTTGATCAAAACGCGGCGAAGGGCGGTGGGGTCTGAAGAGAAGGAGATGTTTTCTTCGCAAGACAGTTTCACCGTTTTTTTTGTTGAGCACGGGAGCCACTCGCAAACGCGGCTGACTTCTTCGAGGATCGTTTTTGCGTTGATCTGTGAAAAGATGGGGTGGATGTTGCCAGCTTCGGCTGAGAGGAGGAGGCGGTGGCTGCGGATTTCTTCGACGAGCGAGCCGGAGACTTGGAGGAGGTCTTTGGCTAAATCGCCCGCTTCCGCCGGTTCCATGCTGATGAGTTCCGAAAGCCCGACGAGGCTACTTGCCGAGTTGAGGAGGTCGTGGAGAAAGATGTGCTCGATGGCGTTTTTCCTTTTTTCAGCGGCGATATCTTGGGCCATCATCAAGACGAAGTTGCCCGATTCGGATTGGAAGGGGCGAACCATCACCCGGAGTTCCATGGTAGAGTCGTGGATGGTGGTGATGGTGCATTCTTTCGTGTTTTTTTTGCCGGTCAGAGCGCACAGGATGGAGTTGACGGCACCGCAGTCTTGGCAGGCTTTGCCGGTTCCGCAACCTGAGGGAGCGGTTTCTGCATGGCGGCAACCGAGGAGTTCTCCTGGGCGGAAACCCAGGCAAGAAGCGAGTTCAGCACCTTCGGCGAACATACGGACGGGGAGGTTTGCGAACACGATTTGGCGGTTTTCGTTCAGCACCAAAATCCATTCGGGCACCCCGTCTGCAAAATCTAAAACGGCGGGGTTTTTGGCTAAAAGCTCTGCTTGGGCAGCAATTTCTGCGAGGTCGGAGCGTTTGGCTGTGGCAAAGAAAGTCTCGGGAAGCATTTGGGGCAATGCTAGGTCAAAGACGAGATCGTTTCAACTTAAAAAAAGAGGGTGTTTTTTGTTTGTATTCGGAAGTCGTTGGTCTTGTGTTGGTTGCGTTATCTGATTCCGCATTTTTTTGTTGGGTAAAGGGAGTCCGTTTGCGTTTGTCGGAGAGTGTAGATTAGGAGTTTTTTTCTCGGTTGAAGGCGGTGTTTGCGTTTTTGCCTAGCGGATGTGCTGGTGACAAACGATAGTGGACCCGCGCATTTTTCCGCGCTCACGCCGATCCGT
>DYNR01000527.1 GCA_020720945.1 Chthoniobacter flavus
CAGCCCAATTGATTGCAGAGATTCACAGCAGTTATCTCACTGATTCAGGTAACAGCACGATTCAAAAATCGTGTCCGGAGATTCTTCGGACAGAATGCGGGAAAAGACAGAGGTTGCCCCTCAAAACCTTTCTTCTGTTCAGTCTTGAGGCAACAAAATTCTGCCGCAGTTGGGACAGTGGACGAGGTAGGCACTCCCCGCGACTTTAGCGGCAGTTTGATCCGGCATCTTCATGTTGCAGCCCGAACAAATGTTCCCTTGGACCGCAACGATGGCACTCCCGCCTTTCGAGCGAAAAATTCTTTCGTAAAGAGCCAAGTAGTTTTTTTCGATTCCGGCAACAAGCCCCTCCCGTTCTTTTTCCAAGCCCGCAATTTGATCCCGGATGTTTTGTTCCCTAGAATCAAGCGCCTGCAACTCGCCTTCGATTTGCCTTTTTCCCGCCTGATACGCACCCATGGCGGCAGAAATTTTTGGCTCCAACGCCTCGGCTTCTTCCATCAGTGCAATCTCGCGATCTTCGAGGCTGGCGATAGCTTTTTCCGCTACCGATATTTCGTGAGAAAGTGCCGCATATTCCTCATTTTTACGGGTTTGCATTTGTTGGGTGCGGTAGCGGAGCACCTGGGAACGGCGCGATTCCGCCTCGACTTGTAGCGTCTTTTTTTCCACCTCGATCTCTTTCGACCGCGACCGCGCAACTTGCAAATCGGCTTCGAGTTTTTGGAATTTGCTTTCCCTTAGTTTGCGCTCGCTGGGAAGGCGATCGATTTCCTTTTTCAGGGACAGGATGCAAGCGTCCCGATCTTGCAGAATGACGAGTTTTTCGAGGGCTGGATCCATGGGAGAAAGTTCTTGCGGCTATGTTAGCGAAAAGCGTTTTTTTGTCGATTCAATCTTTTGCCACCCCCGCTTTGTCCGGAAATTTTTCAGTTTTTCCAATCCGAAAAAACCCCTGAATCCGTGCGATAAATGCAAAGAATATCTGCAAGGCATTGGAGCGAAAGGGTTTGGAAAAAACC
>DYNR01000038.1 GCA_020720945.1 Chthoniobacter flavus
CGATGCGAGATTTCATGATGGACTGGCCCTACTTTGTCCTCCCTATTCTCCGCAACGGCAACGGAAGGCACAAACCGACAACGGAGGAAGATCAATTTGCATCGACCACCCACGCCCTTGCCAATAAATCTCGTCCGCCCACTTGCCCCCGTAATTGCCCACATTGCTCCCGCCGTAAGTCTCGGAATCCGTATTCAAAACCTCTTCGTAAAAACCGGGTCCAGGCAAGCCGACCCGGTAGGAACCGCGGACGACGGGTGTCGCATTGACGATGAAAACAACTTTTTCGCCGCCGCGACCTTTCCGGATGTAAGACCAAACCGTGTTATCCGCATCGTGGAAATCAACCCAGTCGAAGCCTTCGTAGGAGTCGTCTTCGGAATACAACGCTGGCTCATTCGAATACAGCCAGTTCAAATGCTGGACGAGGCGACTCATCCCGCCGTGCGCCCCGTATTGCGTCAGATGCCAGTCCAAAGATTGCGAGTGGTTCCACTCCGCCCACTGCCCAAACTCCGTGCCTTGGAAAATGAGTTTCTTGCCGGGATGCGACCACATCCACGCCAAAAACATCCGCAAATTCGCAAACTTCTGCCAGTCGTCCCCAGGCATCTTGTTGAGCATCGAGCCTTTCCCGTGAACGACTTCATCGTGGCTGAGCACGAGAATGAAGTGCTCGTGGAAAGCGTAAAGCATCGAGAAAGTGATGTCGCCTTGATGGTATTTCCGGTGGACAGGCTCGCGGGCAATGTAACGCAAACTGTCGTTCATCCACCCCATGTTCCACTTGAACCCAAACCCTAGCCCACCCACATAAGTCGGACGCGAAACTCCAGGCCACGCCGTGGACTCTTCCGCACAAGTCACGATCCCCGGATGCTTGGAATAACATAACTCGTTGAACCGCTTGAGGAAATCAATGGCTTCGAGATTTTCACGCCCGCCGTAACAGTTCGGCACCCACTCGCCGGGTTCGCGGGAATAATCCAAATAAAGCATGGATGCGACAGCATCGACCCGCAAGCCGTCCAAGTGGTATTGGTCGAGCCAAAACAGCGCATTGCCGTGGAGGAAGTTTTTGACTTCGTTCCGCCCGTAATTGAAAATGAGCGTCCCCCAGTCTTTGTGCTCCCCGAGCCTCGGGTCGGCATACTCGTAAATCGGTGTCCCATCGTATTTCGCCAAACCGTGCGCATCCTTCGGAAAATGCCCTGGCACCCAATCCAGAATCACCCCGATCCCCTCCTGGTGACAACGATCCACAAAATGGCGGAACTCGTCGGGGTTCCCGTAACGGCTCGTCGGGGCGTAGTAGTTGACCACTTGGTAGCCCCACGACCCGTCAAACGGATGCTCCATCACGGGCATCAGTTCGATGTGCGTGAACCCCATCTCTTTGACATAAGGAATCAGCCGATCTGCCACCTCGATGTAGCTCAAATACCGGCCCTCTTCGACATTTTTTTGCCACGAGCCGAGATGGACTTCGTAAATGCTCATCGGGGAATTGAACGGGTCGCGGTTGGGCCTCGTCGCCATCCACGAAGAATCCCCCCACACATAGCGGTCGATGTCGAAAACCATGCACGCCGTCTGCTGGCTGTGCTGGGCGTAAAAAGCGAAGGGGTCGGTCTTGAGAAAAACCTCGCCGTCCGGTCCCCGGAGCTCGAACTTGTAGTGCGTGCCTTCCCCCAAGTTCGGGATGAAAATTTCCCAAACTCCGGAAGGAACCATCTTCCTCATGCAATGGACTCTGCCGTCCCAGTGGTTCCAGTCGCCAACAACGCTAACCCGTTGCGCCGCAGGTGCCCACACGGCAAAATGCACGCCCCGCACACCATCCAACTCGACCAGGTGCGCACCGAGTTTCCGGTAGATTTCGTGGTGCGTCCCTTCGTTGAACAAATAAATGTCCATCTCGCCCAAAACCGGTCCGAAAGAATATGCGTCCCTCTCACTCCACGGTGTCCCGTCGTGGGAAACCATTTCAAGCTTGTAAGTGAAAGCAGAAGTGACCCCTGGCAAAACGCTCTCGAACAACCCTTCGTCGGCTATTTTTTTGAGCGGGAACCGGCGGCTTTCGTTGTAAGCATCAACGAGCGTGACCTCGCGGGCATCGGGGCGAAAAACTCGGGCGAGCCATTCTCCACCAGTATGCGGGCGCAAACCAAGAACGCGGAAAATGTCGCAGTGGCGGGCTTCTACCAACGGGTAAAAATCATCATCGGAAAGGAGGCTAGGATTCATCGGACTCCATCTATCCAGAAATCCCGCGCCTTCTGCAACTCAAATCGAAAACATTTCCGCACCCCAGCGCCCCCCAGAGGAAACCCGGCCATCCCTCATCTCCCGAATACCTTCACGGGACGGGACTTGCCCTTCAGGGACACTTCCCCCAAATCGCGGAACCCATCAACGGGTGCCACCCCCGCGTAAAACGGGTCGGAACAAAGCAGCGAAACCCCCAAGGCTTTGGTCTCTCCCTCCAACCGAAAAACCGTGTTGACCGCGTCTCCCATGATCGTTGCATCCCGTTGCGCCACAACCCCGATATTCCCGGAACTCACTCTGCCATAGTGCATTGCAACGACGGTCTTCATGGGCAAACCGAGCTGCGGCCACACCAGCTTGGACGCCTCTTTTTCCATCTCGCACGCCGTCGCAAACGCGGGCGGACACGCCTCCCCCGCCGCCCCCACCCAATACGCCAAAATCGCGTCCCCGATGAACTTGTCGATCCTCCCGCCGTGCTTCTCCACCAGCTCCCCAACAATAAAAAACCAGTGCCCGATAAAATGCGCGACCTCGTTGGGCGGCAACTTTTCCGAGCACGAGCTGAACCCACGCACATCGCACACCAGCATCGCCGCATCAAAAACATCGTGCTTGATTTCTTGGATCGTCTGCCCGCTCCCCGCCATCGTTCCCCCCATGTCCTCACCGTCCCCGGAAGAAAAATCAGGCAAATGAAACACCATCTCGGTCGTCCCTACCTTGATGAGCGACCCTTCCTTCAACTCGACGGGCAAAACAACTTGCCTCCCGTCAACGAAGGAACCGTTGCGACTTCCCAAATCAACAAAATGAAACCTGACCCGGTCTTGGCAACGGATGACCGCATGCTGCCGCGACACCCGCAAGTCCTCCTCCAAACAAATGTCGCTGGTCTTGCTCCTTCCAATCGTGGCGGTGTTTCCGATTTCTAACTCGAAAGGTTCTTGATTTAACAGGCGAAGTGTGAGAGATGCTGGCATGATTCTTTTGAAAACAGGTGGTGTCCTTAGGGGCGCGATGCAACTCTGCCACGGAAACTCCGTTCTGGCAAGCTCCGCCTCGCCCTCCTTCCTCGATGCCGCAGAAAAAAACGATGCAACTTTTTAATCATTACGAAGTCATGACCCGCCCGGACGGGTCGCTCTGGGAACTCGGACGCGGTGCCATGGGGGTCAGCTACCTCGCCAAAGACACCCTCCTGGACCGCGAGGTCGCCCTCAAAGTCGTCAACGCCCAATTCCTCCAAAACGAGACGGCGCACAAACGCTTCCAGCGGGAAGCGAAAGCCGCCGCGAGCATCACGCACGAAAATGTCGCGATGGTCTATCAGTTTGGGCAAGAAGGAGATTCGTTTTTTTACGCGATGGAGTTCATCCGCGGTGAAACCGTCGAACAACTCTTGCTCCGCGAAGGTCCCGTCGCCCCAAAAAAAGCCGCGGACATCGCCGCCCAAGTCTGCAAAGCTCTCTCCGCCGCCGAAACGAAAGGGCTCATCCACCGCGACATCAAACCCGCCAACCTGATGCTGACCGAACACGACGGGGCTCTCCGCGTCAAAGTCATCGACTTCGGCCTGGCAAAACCCGCCAACGGCTTTTCGGACGGCGAGGCTACTGTCACCGTCGCCGGCTTCGTCGGCACCCCTTACTTCGCCAGCCCCGAACAACTCCAAGAGACCGACCTCGACATCCGTTCGGACATCTATTCTCTCGGGGTCACCCTCTGGTATATGCTCGCGGGAAACCCTCCTTTTTCCGGCACTTTCGCAAACCTCATCGTCCAGCATATCCACTCGGCTTTGCCCATGGAAAAACTGGCCGCCGTCCCGCCATGCCTCCGCTCCGCACTCGAAAAATCCCTCGAAAAAAAACCGGAAAACCGCTTCCAAAAACCTTCGGATTTCCGCGCCGCCCTGGACGCTTGCATGGCGGAACTCAACGGCGTAGCCCCGGCTCCACCCGCTCCCTCCCCCTCCTCTTTGGATACCGCAACTGTCATTGGCTCAACCACTTGGACGGATGGCAACGCAACGCAAACGGACGCCTCGGCGACCTTGGCCCCCATTGTCACCCAGCCTCCCTCCACTCCCGCCGCCCCCCCCTTGCCGAACGGTGGATGGATGCCCGAAACTTCTTCTGCCTCGCAGTGCCTCACGCCGCAATCTGCCACCCCACCCCCTCCTACCCCCTCTTCCCCTCCCCCGCTGGCCCCGGCACCTGCCCCGCAAATCCCGCCACTCCCCGCCGCTTTGCCCAAGAAAAAAACGAACCCCGTTTTCTTTCTTGTAGCCCTCTTCGCCATGGTTCCGTTGATCGCCGGGATCGCCGTCGTTTTCTTTTTTGCAAGCAGCAAAACCGCCCAAAAAACTGCGCAAAAAACCGAAGACCTTTCCACGCCATCCCCCGCCCCCAACGCAACACCAACACCCCAGCAAACACCTTTGGATCAACCGGGCATCGCAAAGGAACCTGCCGCTTCGCCAACGCAAAAAATCCCCGCATCAACGACTGGCCAACAGGAGCCTGCCGCCCCCTCCCCGACTCCGCCGTCCTCCCTGCTGGCATCTTTCGCCGCATCCTCTTCGACTCCGTCTCCAGACCCCTCCCCGGAAGCAAAAAGCCTTCTCGCCCAACAAGAAAAATCTCTTGCCGCTTTCGACAGCAAGTCCAAAGCAAACGAGGATTGGGAACGGGGGCAAGCCGAAGAACAACAGGGAAACATCCCCGCCGCCATCGAAACCTACCTCGATATGGAAGCAAAATATCCCTCGGACGACCGCGGCCTCAACCGCCTGAAAGTCATTTTCAAAACCATCGGGGACAAACGCGCCGCCACCGAAGCAACCGAACCGCTCTCCTCCTCGTATGAATCTCTCGCGCAACGCTCCGCAAAAATCGGGGTCGAAAGCGCGATGTTCCTCCTCGGAAACGCTGCGAAAACTGACGACCCTTACCAGGCGGAAAAATGGTTTTCAAAAGCCGCGAACATGGGCTACCCCCCCGCCATGAACGAGCTCGGGATGCTCTACTCCCGCGACCAAAACGAACTCTCCGCAAACCCCGACCGCTCGGTCGAACTCTTCACCCGCTCCAGCGACCTCGGCGACCCCATCGGCAAACTCTACCTCGCCGATACGCTCATGAACAAAACCGGCCCGTTCTCGGATTTCTACAACCCGCAAAAAGCCATCGCTCTCCTCAAAGAATCCGCTTCCATGGGCGAACCTCGGGCAATGCGCAAACTCGGCTTCTTCTACGACAAGGGCATCGGCACGCAACCCGATGATTTGAAGGCATTTCAATGGTATGAAAGGGCCTGGCAACACGGCTACGCAAGAGCCGCCGGAGACCTCGGGATTTTCTACATGACAGGCCGCGGTGTCCCCGCCAAAGACCCCGCCAAAGCCGCCCAGTATTTTGCCGAAGGCGCAGCGAAACAAGACCCCTTTTGCATGACCCAATACGCGAAGTGTTTGCTCGAAGGCATCGGCGTAAAAAAAGACCCCGCCCTTGCCAGAAAATACTTCACCCAAGCGGCGGCAAAGGGGGAGCAAGAAGCCGTCAAACTCTGCCGCGAACAAGGCATCCCCACCACAAAAAAATAATGCTCTCCTTTTCGACTTCTTGGAATATGCACCGCCACACCAGCGGCGAAACGATGGTGGAGGAACTCTTGCGCCTGGGCATCGACACGATCGAGCTTGGACACGGCCTGAAAATCACCCAAGTCGAGGGAATCATCAAAGTCTTCGAACGGGGCGATGTGAAAATTTCCAGCGTCCACAACTTTTGCCCGCACCCGATGGAAATTCCGGGCGACTCTCCCGACTGCTACGAGTTCACCTCCCACCGCGACACCGACCGGCGCCGCGCCACCAAACTGACCTCCGATACAATCGAACTGGCAGCAAGGCTCAAAGCCCGCGCCGTCGTCCTCCACGGGGGACGCGTCCGCACGATGCGCTGCTACCGCAAGGCATTGGAAATGATCGAAAACGGGGAGTTCCTCACCAAAGCCTACGGCGACATGAAAATCGAAGCCCTCGCCGCCCGCGAAGAATCGGGTCCGAAACGCCTGGAACGCCTCCGCGCTGCCATCGACCACTTCGCCCCCCGCGCCGCGGAACTCGGAATCCTCTTGGGCCTGGAAAACCGCGAACGCTACGAAGATGTCCCCTCGGAACGCGAAATGCTCCCGTTCCTCAACCGCTGCGGCCACCCGAACCTCGGCTACTGGCACGACTTCGGCCACGCCCAAATCAAACACAACATGGCTTTCCTCAACCACAAACAATGGCTGGAATCCGCCGCCCCCCGCCTCGTCGGTTGCCATGTCCACGATGTCTCTTGGCCGAACCTCGACCACCAGCCCCCCTTCTCCGGCGAAGTCCCTTTCCTGGAACTCGTCCCACTCCTGCCCTCCGATGTCCCCGTGGTTTTTGAAATGAACCCCGACGCCGAAACGGACGCCGTCCTAGCATCCCGCAAACGCTGGCAACAAACCTTCGAATCATGAAACGATTTCTCGTCACCGCCCTCCAAGCCGCCGTCACCACGGCTCTACTCTACTGGATTTTCCAAGACGCCGAAAAGCGCGCCATGATGTGGCAAGCCCTGCAAACCGCGAACTGGTGGTGGTTTTTGCCGGGCTTCATCGCCTTGGGCATCAGCATGGTTTTGCAAACTTTCCGCTGGCGCTGGCTCCTCCAAGTCCAAGGCATTTCCCCGAGCTTCCGCCGCTCTTACGGCATCACCATGATCGGCCTGTTTTTTAACCTCTTCCTCCCCGGAGGAACGGGCGGCGACCTGATCAAAATGTATTATGTCAGCCGCGAAGCTCCCGGAAAAAAAGCCGCCGCCGTCCTGAGCGTTTTCATGGATCGCGTCGTCGGCTTGCTTGCTCTCATCGCCATCGCCGGTGTCGTCTGCATCTCTTCGTTCGACGAAATCTGGAGCGCGACCTCCCTCCGTAGCTGGACGATTTCTTTGGGCCTGATCATCGCGGCCGCTTTCGGCTTTCTCTTTTTCGTCGCGGTCATCGAGTTCTTCCACCTCGGGAAAAAACTCCCCCGCTGGTTGCCGATGCGCCACGCCTTCCTCGAAATGGCCGCTGCATTCTCGACCTACGCCCGCTCCGCAAAGCTCTTGACCGCAAGTTTTTTCATCAGCATCCCCACGCACCTCATCATTTTTTATTCCTTCTACTGCGCCGCCCGCGCTTTCACCGATGACTTGTCGTTTCCCCAGCTTTTCATCGTCCTCCCGATCATCCTGACGATCGCCGCCATGCCGATCAGCGTGGCGGGACTGGGCGTGCGCGAACAACTTTTCAAGCTGTTTCTGGGCGCGCTCTTCGGCATACCTGGAGCCATCGCCGTCTTGGTCGGCTTCACCGGTTTTTTGATCAGCGTCGCTTGGGGTGCCGTCGGCGGACTGATTTATGTTTTTTACCGCCCTTCGGAAAAAAACCCGAAATCAATCTCGGAAATGGAAGCGGAAATGGAACAGCTCGAAGGCGAAATCGAAGAGGCTGTGGACTGAGCCTCCGCCGGAATCCGCAACCCGATGCCCGGCTCTCTCATGCCTGCCTTCCCTCGCATCATCGCAAATTTTGCCATGTCTCTGGACGGAAAAATTTCGACCCGCCTGCGTGTCCCTTCTTCGTTCACCTCCGCAAACGACAAACACCGCCTCCGCAAAATCCGCGCCTCGGGCGATGCCGTCCTTGTCGGAAGAAAAACTGCGGAAACCGATTCCATGAGCCTTTGTCTCAACGATGCTGCCCTACAAAATGACCGCATCCGCCGCGGCCTCCCCGCCCAACCTCTCCGCGCCATCGTTTCGGGAAACGGCGCAATTTCCCCTTCCTGCAAAGTCTTTTCTTCCCCCGGCAGCGACATTTTGCTCTTTTCTTCTTCCGCCATGCCCGAAGCCAAACAGTCTGCATTCCGCGAAATCCCTGGGCTTTCTCTCTTCACTCCCACCGCCTTTTCTCTCGCGGCAACACTGGAAATCTTGCTCTCCCAGTTCGGCGCAAAAACCGTGGTCTGCGAGGGCGGCCCCACCCTCTTCCGCTCTCTCCTCGCCCTCGGTGCAATCGATGAGCTTTACCTCACCGTCGCCCCCTTCTTGGTCGGCGGCTCCGACGCTCCGACCCTCACGGGCTCTTCCCCCGATTTTCTAAACGAGCCAACCCAGTTTTCCTTGCTCGAAGCAACCGGAAAAGAGGACGAAATTTTCCTGCACTACCGCCGCAAACTGCCATGAACCGAACCTTGCTTTTTCTTCTGGCTCTCGCCGCTTCCCTCCTCTCCGCCAACGCCCAAACCCAAGCCCAAACCCAAGCCCAAACACAGTCCGCACCCCCCCTCCGCGAAGCATGGAAAAACGCCTCCCTCTTCTTGTTCAACGATGCCTTCTCGCAATTCCAAAAAGAAAAAACCACCAACCCCCGCGAAGCCTCTCTCGGCGAGGCCCTATCCCTCCTCGGCATCCAGCCAAAAACACAAAAAAACCTCGCCCGCTCCCTCTCCATCCTCACCGCTCTAGCCGCAGAAAACCCTTCGGACGAAATCGGTCTCGCCGCCCGCTTCCACCTCGCCCGCATCGACGAACTCCACCGGACCGAACCGAACCTCCCCGCCGCCCGCAAGCAATACCTGTCACTCCTCGAGGATGCCCCCGCCTCCCCTTTCTCCCAAATCGCGGCTTCCCGCATCGCTCTCATCGACCTCCATCTCTCCGCCCCAGACCCCGCCTCCCTCGATGAAACCGAAGCCCGCCTCCGCCCCCTAGAAAACTTTCTCCGCACCCCAGAAGGCAAACGCGAATTCCACACCATGGTCGGCCTCGTTCTCAACACGCGCCTAGGCAACCCTACAACCGTCCTCCGCCACCTCCTGATTGCATCCAAAGAATCTTTCAGCCAAAAAAAAATCGAATCGGATGTCCTCTTCACCATCGCGGAAATCGCCGATACCCAAGGCGATACCGCACTTGCCAAACAATACTACTCCCGGTTCGTCGCCGACTTCCCCCAAGACATACGCACATTCTTGATCAAAAAAAGGCTGGAAGATTTCTCGGCGAAAAAGTAGGCTTCTACCCCTTTCTCTCTCTCCAAAATGGAACGCATCTTCAACGCCATCGGGCTTGGCCTAGTCGCTCTCGCCTTCGTAGCTTCTCTCGGCAGAGTCGCTTACCTGAACTGGAATAAAGCGGCGGAAGAAAGCACAAAATACACGCACATCCGCCTCGCCCACTGGCAGTTAGAACGCGGCATCCGCAATGCCTTCGACGAGGCTGCCAGGGAATACGAAAAGCTCCACCCCGATGTCCGCATCTCTCAAATCGCTATCCCCGACCGCGTTTATACAAACTGGCTGACCACCCAACTCTTGGGCGGAACCGCTCCAGACATCGTAGAACTCGGCTTCGGCTCCTCCGAAGACCGCCTCGCCAAACACTTCTTATCCCTCACCAGCCTGGCCAACCGCCCCAACCCTTACAACAAAGGCACCAACCTCGAAAATATCCCCCTACAAAACACCTTCTACGACGGGATGATGGGGGGGTTCTACCCGGGATTGATGGAGTTCTACGGGATCACCCTGACGACAAACACGATCCGGATGTTCGTAAACTTGGACCTCCTGAAGGAAATCACCGGCTCCGACTCCATTCCCGCCGATTACCAAGAACTCATTTCCGTCTGCGAAAAAACCCGCCGCTTCGCAAAAAAATTCTCCCGCCCGATCATCCCGATCGCAAGTTCCCGCTACAACGCCCCCTACTTGATGAACCGCTTCTTCAGTTCCCAAACCCAGAAGCAAACAAAAAAAATCGGACCCCCAGGCGACTTCCCCCAAAATGCCGCCCGGACGGTCGAGGCCTTCGTTGACAACGCGTGGTCGCTTGACTCCCCAGATGTCCGTAGCGGCCTCGAACTCATGCGCAAAATCGGCAGGGAAATGCAACCCGGCTTCATGCAGGGAACCCGCGACGACGCTCTTTTTTACTTCATCCAAAAACGGGCGCTCATGATCACCACCGGAAGCTGGGATTCCTCAAACATCTCTTCGCTCGCCAATTTCCGCTACGGGATCGCCCCCATCCCGACCCCCTCAAAAAACGACCCCGAGTTCGGCCCCTATGTCCTCGGCACCATCTCCGAAGCCGCCACCATCAGCGGCATGGGCCTCGGTGTCACCGCCTCCTCCAAACACCCCGAAACCGCGAAAGACTTCCTCCTCTTCCTCGCGAGCAAAACCGGCGACCAACGCTTCGCAGACACCAGCAAACTCCTCCCCGCCGTCATGGATACCACCCCCTCCCAAGCCGCTAAACCTTTCCAAATCAACGAGGAAGGCTACCCGCCTGGCTTCAACCTGGTCGCCAGCTCGGACTGGGCGGACACTTCCCGCATCCTCAATAACTCCTACTTCAAACTCTTCTCCCACGGCGGCAATGTCCAAGAGTTCGTAGATACCATCCGACCCGATTTTTTGACGGCTTACGGCACGGATCTGGCAAGGATGTATTCGGCCCGCAAACGCGCATCCCAAAGGTTCGATGTCAAACTGGCTGCCGACATCCAGCTCCTTTCCTGCCCCCCACCAACAAACTCCCCCGCCGAACGGGAAACCAAAACTCGGGAAGCGAAAGAAAAAGTCGATCTCGTCTTGAGCTCCTTGAACGGCAACGACCGCTCCACCTACTACCTCCGCGAAGTCGGCGAAAAACTCCAAAACAAACTCCTTTCCTCTCCCCGTTGAGCCACCAAAAGGAACCCTCTTTTTCCCATGCCAACGACGATCTCGAAAAAAAAAGTCCTCAAAGAATGGAAGCTCTACCTCTTCATTCTCCCCTCGTTCCTCTTCATCGGACTCTTCGCCTACTACCCGGCTCTCAGCGCCGTTTACCATAGCTTTTTCTCTTGGTCAGGCGGGGATACCAAGGAGTTTATCGGGCTCGACAACTTTTCTAGGATATTGGGCGATACGGTGTTCTGGGGCTCTTTCGCCACGATTTCCGTCTTGGCGATCGCCAATGTTTTCAAAATGATCCCCTCGATCTTCCTGGCCGTCCTGATCCACCGTCTCAGCAGCGAACGCTGGCAATACTGGTATCGCGTCCTCGTCGTCCTCCCCATGATCGTGCCTTCTCTTGTCACCCTCTTCATCTGGAAGTTCTTCTACGACCCGAACTTCGGCATCCTGAACCAATTCCTCGACGCGACGGGAATCAAAACGCTCCTGGTCGGCTTGGACCACTTCTTCCACTGGGATATTTTTTTCCAAAATGTCCCCGTAGCTTGGCTCGGCGAATCCGCCCTAGTCATCCCCGCCCTCATCCTCTGGGGCTTCCCTTGGATCGGCTCGGTCAGCGTCTTGGTTTTCCTCGTCGGCCTCCAATCAATCGGCTCCCAAATCTATGAAGCCGCCGAACTCGACGGCGTCTCCTCGTTCCAAAAATTCCTCTACATCGAGTTCCCCCTGATCATGACCCAAGTGCGCGTCACCCTCGTCCTCCTCATCATCGGCACCCTCCAAAGCTACGGCCTCCAGTTCCTCCTCCTCGGCGAAAACGGCGGCCCCGGAGGACGCGGCATGGTCCCCGGCCTCTGGATGTTCAACCGCGCTTTTATCGCCGGCGAATTCGGCTACGCCTGCGCACTCGGCCTCTGCCTCTTCGTCATCATCTTGCTCCTGACTTCTCTCAACAACAAATATGTGCGCGTGGACAAATGAACTCCTTTGACACTCCTCCGTCCCCAGGCCCTAAAAAAAACGAATGGCTCTCCCACCTCGTCATCTGGGCGATCTTGGCTGTCGAACTCCTGCCGTTCTACATGATGGTGCAAATCAGCCAAAAGGACAACCTGCTGTTCTTGGAAAACCCTTGGCTGCCCGCCTCCCCTTCCTCCTGGGTCTGGGAAAACTACGCCCACGCCTTCCGCATCGTTTTTCCCTATGTCGCAAACTCCATCGTCGTCGCCGTGGCAGCAACCGTAGGCTGCTTGCTCTTTTCTCTCATGGGCGCTTATTTTTTCGCCCGCTACAAACTCCCTTTCAGCAACATCCTCTGGGCCGGCTTCCTCACCCTCATGCTCATGCCCGCCATCACAAACATCGTCCCCCTCTTTGTCCTGCTCAAACAACTCCACCTCCTAAACTCTCTCTACGCCTTGATTATCCTCGGCATGGCGGGCGGACAAATTTTCTGTATCTACATGCTACGCAACTTCATAGAGGAAATCCCTAAAGACCTTTTCGAAGCTGCCGAAATCGACGGCGCAAGCCACTGGCTCCAGTTGACCCACATCGTCATCCCCATGTGCGGCTCGATCTTGGCCACCCTCGGCATCCTCCAATTCCTCTCTTCATGGAACGATTTTCTCATGCCTCTGGTCATTCTCCGCGACCCCGAACTCTACACGATCGGCGTGGGCCTGATCTACCTCGACGGGGAATATGTCAAACACTGGGGCGAAATCATGGCGGCGTTTCTCCTGTCGAGCTTGCCGATGATCGTGCTGTTTTTGTTCTCCATGAAACTCTTCGTCCGCGGCCTCAGCCAAGGATTCCTCAAAGGCTGAACCCAGACACCCCTGAAAAAATATCCGCACCCCGAAAGTTTTGCATTGCCTTTTGCAACGATTTTTTACCATCTATTAAACCCTCTATTACTTTACATCAAACCACATTTGACAAAATGAAAAAAACAGCGACCTCATCGAAATCGAAAGAAACGGCAAAACCCGCAGCGGCAAAAGCTCCCGCCAAAGCGGCACCACCCAAAGCTCCTGCAAAAGCAGCTCCCGCCAAAGCGGCACCCGCTAAAACCGCGGAAAAAGCTCCTGCCAAACCCGCGGAAAAAACCACCGCCAAAGCCGCACCAAAAACGGCGAAAGAAACCGCGAAACCCGCCATCACCATCACGATCACCGCAGAAGAAATCGGCACACGCGCCTACTACATCGCCGAACGCCGCCGCGCCATGGGATGGGGCGGAGACGACCAAAACGACTGGATCGAAGCGGAAGCCCAACTCCGCCAAGAAGCCGAGGAAGCAGCAAACGCAAAGAATTAATTTTCTCCGCTTCCCCGCAAAGCGAAAGCACAAAGTGGCGGGAGCATCTTGCTCCCCCATCCTCTTTCCAAATAACACCTGAATCCGTGAGATAAATGCAAAGAAGCTCTGTAAGGCATTGGAGCGAAAAGGTTTGGAAAAAACCAAGGAATACCCTT
>DYNR01000267.1 GCA_020720945.1 Chthoniobacter flavus
ATAAAAAAAGGCGGACGCGGCGTTTGCGCTCCCGTGTTTCACCCTTCGTTTGCTTGGGGGAAGCTCTCCGTTTTTTTCAGGAAGGAAAGAATGTTTTTTGCCGTCAGCGAGCAGATGCGTTCCATTGATTCGACGCTCAAATAGGCCGTGTGCGGGGTGAAAACAACGCGGGGGTGTTGCATGACGCGATGGTCTCGGACGACGGTGCGAATTTCGTCCACGCGGGACGGATTTTTGCCTGCCTCACTTTCGGAAGACACGCGGACCCTTTCGGCAATTTGTCTGCTCAGAATGCTGGTGGCACCTCCCGCAAAAACGCTTTCGTCTTCCAGCACATCGAGCCCAAGCCCGCCGATTCGCCCGTCATTCAACCCTTCCATGACCGATTCCATATCGAGGAGCGCGCCCCTGGCGGTGTTGATGATCAGGACTCCCGGCTTGCAAAGTGCCAGATTTTTTTTGTCGAGAAAGTGGCGGGTCGCCTTGTTGAGAGGCAGGTGCAAGCTGATGATATCCGATTCGGAAAGAAGGGTTTGCAAATCCGTATAAGAGAAATTGAGCAACTCTGTTTGAAAAGGGTGCGGGCGGGTATCGCATCCGAGGACTTTCATGCGAAAGCCTTGGGCGATGCGGATGACATGGAGGCCGACCCTGCCGCAGCCGATGACCCCGAGCGTTTTTCCGAAAAGATCGGTGCCCCGCAAATCCTGGCAAACGAGTTTTCCGGACTGGACTGCGTGGTAGCAGGTGCGCAGGTTGCGTGTCAGTGCCAGGAGAAGAGCGAAAGTGTGCTCGGCCACAGTGTTTTCCCCGTATTCCTCCACAGTCTTCACCGCGATTTTTTTCTCCTTGCAAGCAACCGCGTCGATGTGGTCGCACCCCGTCGTCCGAGTCGCGATAAGTTTCAGAAGCGGATGCGATTCCAAGAACGGGCGGGTGACGCGTTCCCCGATGGAAACCGACAGGACAACGGCGGCGGCGGGCACTTTGTCTAAGTGGGAAAAAAACTCAGGTTTCTCTTCCGAAAGGAGTTCTTGAAGGCGCCGTTTTTCATCGTTGCAAGCACCGACAAAATAAATTTTGGAGTGTGGCATTCCGCACTTTTCTATAGTAGAACGGTGGAAATAACCAGAATTTCTTCCATGGAGCGCAAAGGATTTTTTATCACTTTCGAAGGGGGGGAGGGCTGCGGCAAAAGCACGCAGATCTCCTTGCTGGAGAGTGCATTGAAGTCAGCGGGCGAAGAAGTCTTGGTGTTGCGAGAACCCGGAGGAACTTGCGTCGGCGAAGCGATCCGCCACCTTTTGAAATCTCCGGAGGAAGGTTCCTCTCTCGTCCCCGAAGCCGAACTGCTTCTTTTTGCCGCCAGCAGAGCCCAGCTCGTGCGGGAAAAAATCCGCCCCGCCCTCGCGCGCGGCCAATGGGTGCTATGCGACCGTTTCTTGGATTCCACCACGGTTTACCAAGGGGTTGCCCGTTGTTTGGATTCTTCCCAAGTTTCTCTCATCAATAGGTTTGCGGTGGGGGACACGCTTCCCGACCGGACTTTTTTCCTCGATTTGCCTTGGGGCGAGGCGAGGTTGCGAGTAGGAAAACGAAACGGAGCACCCGACCGTTTCGACTCCGAAAACGACCTGTTTCACAATGCCGTGCGTGAAGGTTTTTTGCGTTTGGCGGAACGGGAGCCAGAAAGAGTTGCCACATTGGATGCCTCTGCGTCCCAACAGTCTCTGGCGACCGTGATCCAAAAAAACATCTCTTCTTTTTGCCATGTCCTTTTCAGTTGATGAAGCTCTCCGCCGCCTGCAAAACGCGTTCGATGCCGACCGCTTGGCGCACGCCTACCTCGTCACCGGCGAACCCTCCGTCCCGTTCGCCCATTTCATTTCCTGCCTCGCGGGAAAAATTTTGGCAACCCGGCCCGAAGAAATTAAAAAACATCCCGACTTCCACGAAATCCGCCCGGAGTCCAAATCCCGCAAAATTTTGGTCGAAACCATCCGGACGCTCGAACATGCAATTTACCAAAAAGCCATTTCCGGAAAAAACAAGGTGGTCGTAATCCACGATGCCGACCGCCTCATGGAACAAGCCGCAAACGCTTTTCTGAAAACCCTCGAAGAACCGCCACCCAACACCCACATCCTCCTCACCAGCAGTCTGCCCAATGCGGTTCTATCCACCATCCTTTCCCGGTGCATCGAAATCCCCCTCCGCGTCTCCGCCCGAAAAGAATGGACGCAAAGAGAGGAAGCCTCCCGCGACATCGCCCGCAAATTGTTGAACGAGGCGGAACCGTGCGGGATCACCGAAATTTTTTTGGCGGTGCGGGACTTCCAAGCCCTTTTGCTTGCCGTCAAAAACGAGGCAGAAAAAAGCGCCGAGGCCGCTTTGAAAGAGCTGAAATCGCACTACAAAGATAAGACCGATTTGCGTGCGGAATGGGTGGAGGAACAAGAAAAAAAGTTTGCCGCGCAAGCGCAAAGTAAAGTGATTTCCGAACGCTCCCGCTTGTTGGATGCGTTGGTATCGGTGTTGACCGAACGGCTCTTGCAGGCATCGTGTTCCGGCGACCCGCGGATCAACAACAAAATCTCTCTGCGCCTCCTACGGCAGATCGAAGGCATTTCCGAACTTCGCACTTGCCTAGAACGGCAAGTTTCCGAAAGCCTCGCAATCGAATCCGTTTTCCTAGAAATTTTTTCCCGAACATGAAACGCATCATTTTCAAATTAGGCACGGGCATCCTCTCCTGCAATGGGGGAAGAGCTTTGGACATCCCGCAATTCCGCCGCATCGCGGAAGAAACAGCCCTCTTAAAAAAAGAAAAAGGCATCGATTGCGCGATTGTCAGCAGCGGGGCAGTCGCGGCGGGCATTCCCGTTTTAGGCTTGGAAGAAAGACCTTCCGACCTCGTTGGAAAACAGGCTTGCGCCGCCGTTGGCCAACCCGCCCTGATGAGCCGCTACGAGGAAAGCTTCCAGCCTCACGGCATCCATGTCGGACAACTTTTGCTTTCCCACTCGGACATCGATAGCAGAATGCGCCGGAACAACGCCCGCCACACCATGGAACGGCTTTTGCAAAACCCCCGCGTCATTCCGATTGTAAATGAAAACGATAGTGTCGCTGTCGAAGAGTTGCACTTCGGGGACAACGACCGCCTTTCGGCTGAAGTCGCCGCCCTCGTCGGCGCCGATGCCCTCGTTATCCTCACTAGCGTGGACGGGCTTTTAGACGGTGGGAAATTGATTCCTTCCGTAAATTCGATCGACGACGCGTTCCGTTTTGTCACCGAAGAGACCGGCCGTTTTTCGGTCGGCGGGATGAGGACAAAATTGGAGGCTGCCCGGATTGCGGCAGACGCAGGCATACCGACGATCATTGCCAACGGCAGAGAACCGGGTGCCATCGTGCGCATTGCGCAAGGAGAAGCCGTCGGGACGAGGATTTTTGAATGAAGAAA
>DYNR01000268.1 GCA_020720945.1 Chthoniobacter flavus
ATCTTCTTTGCATTTATCTCACGGATTCAGGGGCTCCAGAAAAAATCCCACCCCTCCCCAAACTCACAGTTGTTCGGGGGCATTCAGCAACTCGTTGACCCTTTGCAAAAGCCGCCCCGCCGCCCCGCCATCCAGCACACGATGGTCAAAACTCAGCGTGAACGCCGCTTCCGTAACTGGTTCAAAAACCGCTTTTTGCTTGTTCCAACGCGGCACGACTTGCCCTGCACCCATCCCGAGCAAAACCGTCTGTTCGGGCAACGGAATCGGGGTCGCCAGCGTCAATCCAAACACGCCGTAATTGGTAATCGTCGCAATAGAACCGCCCGTTTCCCCCGGCGGCAACCGCCTCTGCCGCGCCAAATCAACCAACCGATCGTAGCGGCTCATCAAATCCGCCACCCGAGACTGATCAACATTCCGCATGACGGGAACGAGCACGCCTTCCTCCGCTTCAACGGCAAAACCGATGTCGATAGAACGGGGATGAACAAGCCGGTCGCCTATCAAACGACTGGCTGGAGTGCTGTTTTCCGCCAGTGCAACGGCGAGGGCGCGAATTGCGTAAAGCGTTGGGCCCGGGCGACCTTCGACTGTCCTGCGATGCTCCAACACCCGGTCTAGTGTCACCGGCAAAACAACCGTCGCCAACGGGCGAGTCCAGCTACGCCGCATGGCATCGGCCACCGCCACCCGCATGCTCGATGCGGGCGTGATCCGGTTCCTCTCAATGTCGCCAAGAAAGCGTTCGAGGTCTTCGATCGTCACTCGCCCCCCTGCCCCGCGCCCCGCAATCCCTGCTAAATCTGCCGCATGAAGCCCGAGTTCGGTCATCCTCGCGCGCATCCGTGGAGACAGGTAACTCGCCCCCGCCGCATGCGCGGGAACAGGCAACCCACCCTTCACCGTCGGCTCGACCGTCATCGGTTTAGGTGGCGCACTCGCCGCTGTTTTTTTGGGAACCGGCACTTCGATTTCCGGCATCTGGTCAAGCCCCAAACGGCGGACTTCCGCATCGTCCGCTTCGACATAACCGATGATCGCGCCGACAGGATAGCTCTGGTCCACTTCGATATTCCATTGCACGATCTTTCCGGAACAGGGTGCTGTCACCCCCATCGTAGCCTTGTTTGTCTCGACCTCGATAATTTCCGAATCGGCCAAGATTTCGTCTCCTTCTTGAAAAAGCAAACGGACGACGGTCGCTTCTGCGATGGACTCCCCGAGCTGGGGCATAGGAATGGGAATTTTTTGCATGGTTTCGGATTACAGTTCCAACAATCGACGGGCTGCCTGCACTACCGCTTGGGCGGTCGGACGGTGCGCCGTCCATAAATTCGGATGGTAAGGCACTGGGGTATCTTTTGCGTTAAGTCTTTGCGGTGGAGCATCTAACAACTCGAAGCCTTCAGCGACCACCCGCGCGATGACCTCTGCGGCAACCCCTCCCCACGGCCAGGCTTCGCTCACGACCAGCAAACGCCCCGTGCGCGCCACGCTCCCGAGGATCGTGTCGGTATCCAACGGCTTGACCGTCCGCAAATCCACCACTTCCAAATCGTAGCCATCTTCGGCTATCTCCTCGGCCGCCGCCAGCGACTCATGCAGCATCGCCCCGTAAGTCACAATCGTGGCATCGCGCCCCTCCCGCGCCAAACGCGCCTTCCCGACCGGCAACGCCTCTTGCGGCAACCCCGCCGCCTTCAAATGGTAATAAAGAAATTTATGCTCGCAAAAAACCACGGGGTCGTCGATAGCCACCGCATCGATCAACATGCTATAGGCATCCTCGACCGTCGCTGGCGTCATCACCACCAAACCAGGATAATGGGCGTAAAGAGCCTCGACGCTTTGACTATGAAAAGGGCCGCCGCCGGAAGTCCCGCCGTAGGGCAAACGAACGACGATCGGACACGGTGTGCTAGTCCTGTAAAAAAGCGTGGCAGCCTGGTTGACAATCTGGTTAAAACCGCAAACCGAAAAATCCGCAAACTGCATCTCGACAATCGGGCGCATCCCCTCGACTGCCGCCCCCACGGCCACGCCGACAATCGCATCCTCGCTGATCGGGGCATCCAGCACCCGCCCAGGAAACTCCTTGGCAAGATTCTTCGTGGCCTTGAAAGCCCCGCCAAAAGTCCCGATGTCTTGCCCGTATAAAAACACCCGCGGGTCGTCCCTCAAGACCTTGCACTGCGCTTCACGGATGGCTTCCAGATAAGTTATGCTCATGAGTTTTGCTTTCCATCAACAAGCGCCGTCTCCGACAACGCATCCCAAGACTCTTCGGCGGGGTCGGGTGCCGGTTCCCTCTGCACCCGCGCGGCAAGCGCATCATACTCCGCCATGTATTCCTTTCGCCACGCCAAACATTCCTCGGCAGATGCCCACCCCATCTCCGCCAACTTCGCTTCCGCTGCCGCCAAACAATCTTTGGCAAACGGTTCGTTCTTCAATGCCTGGTTCAAATAACTGAAATCGTCGTGCTCCCCATGCCCGACCAAACGCAAAATTTCTCCGATCACCAGTTGCGGTCCCCCACCCTGCCTCGCCGCATCGACCGCTTTCCCTAGACCCGCCAAACAATCCTCCAAATCAACACCATCCACCTTGTGGACAGCAACCCCGTAACCCGCCGCCTTGTCCGCCAACGACTCGCAAGCAAACTGCCGGTGGTTGGGCGTGGAATACGCGTATTGGTTGTTAGAAATCACCAGCACCAGCGGCACCTTCTCCACCGCCGCCGCATTGAGCCCCTCGTGAAAAGCCCCCGTCGAAGTCCCCCCGTCTCCGATGCAAGTCGCTCCCACAACGCCAGTTTCTCCGCGGAACCTCCGCGCCATCAGCGCGCCGACCACTACGGGAATCATTGCGCCAAGATGGCTGATCATCGCATAATATCCCTCCGAAGGCCTCCCGCGATGGATGTTGCCATCCCGGCCTCGCATCGAACCGAGTTGCGAACCGAGATAAGTCCGAAAAGTATCCAGAGCCGTATCGCCAAAAGCCATCCTCCCCGCCTGATCCCTGATGAGCGGCGCATAAATATCTCCAGGACGCAAATGAACCCCGAGCGCAGCGCTCAACGCCTCCTGCCCCCTACCGAGAAAAACCCCCCCCTTAATCATCCCACCGCGATAGAGGCTGGCCAGCTTTTCCTCCAATACACGGGCTTGCAACATAATGCGGAAGGTCTTGAGATACAATTCCTTACTAACCCGCATCGCCAAGTTTGCAGACGAAGAAGAAGAAGACATACGCCCGCCACTCTATCCGTTCCTCCAAATATCTGCAACCGCTTTTCTGCTGTGCGCTCCAGAATTTTTTTTCACTTCCCTCTTGCATTCTCCGCTTTTTTTTCGCACACTCCAAAACATCAGTTTTTGCCTGATGGTGTAACGGTAACACAGCGCCCTTTGGAGGCGTTATTCATGGTTCGAATCCATGTCGGGCAGCCACCC
>DYNR01000269.1 GCA_020720945.1 Chthoniobacter flavus
CGCGGGCGATTTCGAGCCTCTGGCGTTGCCCTCCAGAAAAATTATTGCCCATCTCACCGACTGTGATTTCGAGTTCGTTGCCACGCCGTGCAAGCTCGGCAACGATCCCGGCATCGCCGAGTGCCTTGTGCAGATCGCCGGCATCAGCGTGCCTCTGGAAAAGCGTCAGATTCTCCCGCACACTCCCCGAAAAAAGGATGATATTTTGATCCACCGATGCCACCGAACGATAAAATTCGTCGCGGGACCAATTCGCGAGCGGTCTATCACCGAGCAGGATTTCCCCCCGCCACGGAGTAAAAAGCCCTGCTGCAATTTTTGCGACCGTGCTCTTGCCCGAACCCGAAGTCCCGACAATCGCAATGCGGCTACCAGGCTCCAGCGTCAGGGAAAAACCCTCGATGAGCGGCGGCGCTAAACGGCTGTATCCGAACGAGATGTCGCGCAACTCAAGCTTTCCCGGGCGGAGGCTCTCGTCGCTCCCGGTCGTGCGGAATCGCTCGGTGAACGGATACCGGAACACATCCTCGATGCGTTCGACCGAGCCGCGCAACTCCTGCATTTCCGCTCCGGCCATCACGAGGCTATTGATCGGCGAAACGAACCCCGCCATGAGCGCTTGAAACGCCATCATCCCGCCGAGCGTCATCCCGCCTTCGATGATCTGCCATGCTCCGAAGCATAGGACGAGCATGGTGTTCAGACCAAAAAGCAGCACCGGCAGGATGTTGAGCAGCGTGGCAGAATACTGCATCCTCCGACGCCGGTTCACATACTCGGCCAACTCGTTGCTCCATTCGGAAAAAAAGTCATCCTCGCGTCCGCCTGAGCGCAGGGTTTCCATGAGGCTGATTCCAGTCATGGAACGCTGGATCAATTTTGTCTCGACGGTCACGAGTGATTGGTTGAGCACTTGGCGGCTGCGATTGACCAGAGCCAGAGCCAGAAAATTGAGGATTGCGGTGGTCAGCACGATCCAGGAAAGGAACGGGCTGAGAAAAAACATGAGCACAAGGAAAAAGAACGCCGTGAGTGCTTGGGTCGCACTGTTTCCGATTTGTCCGAAAACCGTCTTGGCGACTTCGGAGTTCAGCATCACTCGGTGCTGCAAGTCGGCGGAGTGCCTTTGGAGAAAAAACTCGACTGGCAGGGTAAAGAAGTGGCCGAGCATGGCGACGGTGTTGTTGGTGGCCAGCTTGAGTTCACCCCGGCGGAAAGCCAAGCGTTGCAACCACACGAGAAGCACCTGCACTGGCACGGTCGCCGCATACGCCATCAGCAACGGCACCAGCCACCCTGCTTTGTCCGACATCACTTCATCCACAAAAATGCGCAGCATCGTCGGCAGCAACAATCCCGGCAAAATAAGCAGGAGCCCCGCCCAGACGACCACCGCACAGTTCGATTTCACCTGCCAAAGCAACGGGAGCAACGCCCGGATCAAACCTCGCCGACTCCCGCTTCGCTTGAAATCTGCCGTTGGTCGAAAGGTGAGCACGACACCGGTAAAGGATGTTTCAAATTCTGCAAGAGGGACTCGTCTCGGGCCAGATCCCGGATCATTGATAAAAAACTCGTCGCCTCGCCGGCCTTCATAGACAACGAAATGCTCGAAGTTCCAAAAAAGGATCGCCGGCAGATGCTTCTCGCCAAGCGTCTCCACCGAAACCTTGAACCCTTTCGCCTCGAGACCGTAGCTCCTCGCGGCTTTCAGAATGAGAGAGGCTTGGCTGCCGTTTCTCGAAACCCCACAAGCCACTCGCAGCTTTTCGATTGGCTCATGGCATCCGTAGTAACCCAGCACCATCCCCAAACATGCCGCCCCACACTCCGTCGCCTCCATCTGGAACACCGTCGGAGTCCGCACACGATGCCGATGCGCGTTTCTTTTCATTGTCTCGCAAGGGTTTGCATCATTACTCAGCCCCGATGCCAAGGATTTTTTCCCGCAGATACGGGATGACATAGCTGACCGGAGCGCGGTAGGCCGTGTTGATGAGCAGGGAGCCCGAGGCACCAGCATCCACATCGATACCCGCACCGTTCCGGCTCGTCCATTGGAAGCTTCCTGGCCCGCGTTCGCCCGACATCAGCTCGACGACCACGCGGGTTTGTCCGCCCGTCTTTGCAACCATTTCCGCAAAATCCGTATTTTTGAGTTCGGTGGCGATGGATTCCTTGCTCACCGAAAACTGGCTCACCGACATCACGACCCCTTGGATGTAACCGTAATCCTGCGCCTTCACCGAAGCCGGCGCAAAAAACGCGCTCATTCCCGGACGGATTTTTTTACCGTCCTGCATGGGGACAAAAGCGATAAGCCGGAGGTCGGAACCTTTTCCGCTGCTGATCAACGCCACACGATCCCCTGGCACAACCGGCGACCCCACCCCCTTGAGCACTTCAATGACCACCCCTTCATCCACCGCCCGTAGCCAGTAGCTATCGTTAAACATCTTCAATGCGAGATCCAACTCTTGCTCCTTGAGATGCTGCTCTTTGAGCAGATCGAGATAGGTCTGCTGCTTATTCCATTCGATGTCCTTCTGCGAGACCTCCTGCTCGATGGTTTGCAGCAGCATGCTCGTCACCTGCGATTCCGTCTGCACCATGTCTTGGAGAGATTTGTAATACTCCATCTTCGATGAGCTACCCGTCTCGATTAATTTGCGGAACTGCTCGTTGATCTCCGCCGTGCGCTTCGTATTCGCATCGAGCTTTCCCAGCAAGCCACCAATCGCCCGTTCCTTCTGCTGCGAGGCTCCGATCTTCGATTGCGTAACCTGCAAAATGCCGCTCTTGATTTCTTTGTTTCGAAGACCGAGTTGCTCAAACTCAATTTCAATTTTCCTCATCCGAAAAAAATTCTCCGCATGGTAGATTTGACCGACGATTTGGTTTGCGACAACACGGCTACCAGGCTCAACATTGAGGTGCTCGATGATCCCGTGCCCCCTTGCGATAACCGCATCCACCCCACCCATTTGCACCGTTACCCCCATTCCGTGAACGCTGTCCACCATCGTCCCGAAAAAACCCCAATAAACTAACGCCACGACCGCCAGCGTCACCCCCACCAGCAAAAACCACATCCACGAAGAAGTCGTCGCAACCACCACATCCACCTTCCTTGACACCTGGAGGTTCTCCAGTGCCTTTTCAGTAAAAATATCGGGCTTTTCGCTCATGGGTTGCTAACAAACAAGGGAATTAGCCGTTCATTCTAGTGTCCAGTCAAGCTTGAAATGCCATTTAAAACGCCGGATTTTTGGTTCAGGGCAAGGCGGAAACCCAAGGTGCTATCAGGCGATAACACCTTCTGGCTGACAACGCTGCACTGGACGACTTGCCATCTTTTGCAAAACGCATTATCCGCGTGGCTTCAGCTCCACCGAGAATTCGATTTTCCTGTTCTTTCTGCGCAGCAACGCAAGCCCCCCGCTTTCGGTCAACCTAGG
>DYNR01000039.1 GCA_020720945.1 Chthoniobacter flavus
ACCACCTCTTCGCATACATTCGTCGCGTGGTCGCCGATACGCTCCAGGATCCTGCAGATAAAAATCAGGTTCAAGTATCCTTTTAGACGCCCTACATTCTTGGTGATACAATCCGAATAAGCCTCTGTCAAAGAACGGTTTAATTGGTCCAACTCGCGGTCTCTAGGTTTCATTCCCCGCGCCGCTTCCACATCGGAATCTGCGTAATACTTCACGGAATCGGTAAACATCCCCATCGCCATATCAAACATCGGTTGCAGGAGCGGCAACTCGGGGAGTTGCGGCTCTTCGCTGAGTTTTTTTGCGCGGCGGGCAATGCTCACAACCTGGTCTGCCACCCGCTCCAAATTGCTGCTCATTTTCATGGACGCAATCACTTCCCTCATATCGGAAGCAACGGGTTGAAACTTCATCAAAATATCCACCCCCTCGCGGTCGATCTGGATTTCCAAGTCGTCCACTTCTTCGTCATCGGCTATCGCAACACCACAACAGGCAACATTGCGGTCAAACAATCCTTTACCCGCATTGACAAACGAGCGCGTTGTCAGGCTGGCCATCATGAGAACATCAGAACGCAGAGTGATGAGAGCCTGTTCAAAAGAACCGAGGATGTGCGGAGTGTGCGGGTTTTGCATGGATGAAATTTTTTTTGCTTTGGGATGTAGTAAAGAGAAGGGATATCGCGGATTTGCGCGACGGGAAAAATCAGCCGAAACGGCCGGTGATATATTCTTCCGTTTGCTTCTGCGAAGGATTGGTAAATATTTTTTCCGTGCGGTCAAACTCTATCAGCTTGCCGAGATAAAAAAATGCGGTCAGGTCGGAACAGCGGGTCGCTTGCTGCATATTGTGTGTCACGATCACAATGGTGAACTCGCTTTTCAGAGAAAGGATAAGCTGTTCGATCTTCATGGTCGCAATGGGATCCAACGCAGAGCATGGCTCATCCATCAGCAAAATCTCGGGGCGGTTTGCAATCGCCCGCGCGATGCAAAGCCGCTGCATCTGCCCGCCGGAAAGCCCCAGCGCACTCTCGTGCAAACGGTCTTTGACTTCATCCCACAAAGCCGCTGACCGGAGGCTGCGCTCTACGGTTTCGTCCAGCACCGGACGGGAGTTTTGCCCCGCCACGCGCAACGAATAAACCACATTTTCGTAAATGGATTTCGGGAAAGGGTTCGATTTTTGAAACACCATTCCAATTCTTTTTCGGAGCGAAATGACCTCGACAAGAGGATCGTAAATGCTGTGCCCATTCACGATGATGTCGCCTTCGTGCCGCACCCCATCGATCAGGTCGTTCATTCGGTTCAAGTTCCTCAAAAGCGTGGACTTGCCACAACCGGAGGGCCCGATGAACGCCGTGACATTTCGTTCGGGCATATCCATGGTCACATCATGGATTGCTTGCGCCGCCCCATAAAAAAAACTGAAGTTCTTGATTTCTATGAACTTGGAATTTCTGTCCCCCGCTTGGGTGCCTTTGGCGGCCTGCTGGGTCTTGGGTCTTGGTATCTCGGTCATAAAAAGTGAAGTTCGAAAAAGCGTATCAAAATGCCCCCGTCGCATACTTCTTCCGCAATCGCTCGCGGATGATGATCGCAAAAAGGTTGAGGAAAACGACTAGCAAAATTAACAGGAGGGTCGTTGCAAAAACCATGGGTTTTGCTGCTTCGGCATCTGGCGACTGAAACCCGAGGTCGAAAATATGGAATCCCAAGTGCATGAATTTTCGCTCCAGATGGGCAAAGGGAAAATCGCCGTCAAGCGGCAAACTCGGCGCTAGTTTTACGACACCGACGAGCATGAGCGGAGCCACTTCGCCCGCCCCTCTAGCCATTGCTAAAATCAGCCCCGTCAAAATGCCGGGGGCCGCTGCCGGCAAAACCACCCGTTGGATTGTCTGCCATTTGGATGCCCCGCACGCCAGCGAACCCTCGCGGACTCCCCTCGGAACCGCCGCCAAGGATTCTTCGGTCGCAACGATTACCACGGGCACCGTCATCAGAGCGAGAGTCAGCGCGGCCCAAAGCACCCCGCCCGTCCCGAAAGTTGGAGTCGGAAGCGTCTCGCTGAAAAAAAGCTGGTCCAGCGTCCCCCCGGCAAGATAAACAAAAAACCCGAGACCAAAAACACCGAAAACGATGGAAGGGACTCCCGCCAAATTGTTTACAGCAATCCGCACGCAACGAACCATGAACCCCTGCTTGGCATACTCCCTCAAATAAATCGCCGCCACGATCCCGAAGGGCATCACCGCCACGCTCATCAAAAGTGTCATCACGACAGTCCCAAAAATGGCGGGATAAATCCCCCCTTCCGTGTTGGCCTCGCGGGGGTTCTCGATAAGAAACAAAACCAACCGATGGAAAAAAAGACCAAGCTTCCCAAAAAAACCCAGATCGTTCGGGTAAAAATAACCGACGATGTCCCCCGTGGCGATAGTCCGGGTTTCGCCGCTTGCAAGCCGCAACACCAACACATCGTTTTTTTGCTCGCCCCGCAATTCCCGCGCCCGCGTCGCCAACTTTTCAAACTCCCCTTGCAAAGACCCCACTTTCCCCGCGATTTCTTTTTCCTCTTCTGCCGTTTTCTCGTCCTTGGATTTCAAGCTCCGTTCGCGGTTCCGCAACGATGTCATTTCCGCATTGATGGAGCCGATTTCTTTCTTCTCGATCTTTTCGATTTGCGCCCGCCTCGTTGCCGCATCTTGCACGGCTTTTGCCAACGCCCCAGCAAATTCTTCGCTCCCCGAAGCGACCGTCCGCCCGCTTTTGCCAAAAACTACCGACTCGGGAAACCCGACCGCATTCCCGAACTCCATCCGCTCCACTTCGACCAACCCGCTAGGGTAGGTTACAGACGCGATTTGCGAGGAGTCCAGATACCGGTAACTAGAACCATAAGTATCTCTGTTTGCTGTTCTTATCTGATACTCCAGTGCTGCGTTCTCCGCCGCTGTCGCCTGTCCGGCCTTCTCTTGTTCTTTCGTGATTTGCCCTGCAATTTGTTGCATCGCTCCCCCCGCGTCCTGCCGCAACTCAAATACCGCAACCGGTTCCGGCCAAAAGGATTTCACGCCCTCCCACAAAATCAGCCCCAGCAAAAAAACGATCATGGTCAAGCCGATCACCAGACCCATCGAAGCGAGCCACACATAGACTTCGCCTTTCGTGCGCACGAAATCGTGCAACCGGTTTGTTTTCTGTTCGCGCATGGTCAAATCAGATCGTTTTAAATTTTTCGCGCAGGTGCTGGCGCAACACTTCCGCTGCCGTATTCACCGCAAAAGTCAGCAAAAACAGCATCATGGCACCTAAGAAAAGCGTCCTGTATAGCGTGCTGTGATGCGGTGCTTCGGGAAGCTCGACCGCGATGTTTGCCGAAAGTGTCCGCATCCCCGAAAAAATGTTCATGTCCATGATCGGCGTGTTGCCCGTCGCCATCACCACGATCATGGTTTCTCCGACGGCGCGCCCCAGCCCGATCATCAGCGCGGAAAAAATCCCGGCCGCCGCAGTGGGCAAAACGACATAACGGGCGGTCTGCCAACGGCTTGCACCGAGAGCGAGAGAGCCGGACCGCAACGCGACAGGAACATTCGACATAGCATCTTCGGCGATCGTAAAAATAATCGGAATCACGGCAAAGCCCATCATGAAACCGACGACCAGCGAATTTCGTTGCTCGAAGGGCGTCCCAGTGACCAGCGGCCACCAGCGACGAAAGTCCGCAATTTGCCCCCCCGTAGCCGGGTCGGGAACTACAAAAAAGAGTTTTTCGATCTGCGGACCCAACTCCCATCCCCCCCACGAAACCAGCAAAAAGAGAGGGATAAAAATCAGAAATTCGTAACCGGGGCGCAAGTATTGGCGGACGCTCATGGGAAGCATCGAGAGAGCGTATCCGACTAGCACTGCGGTC
Organism: Chthoniobacter flavus; assembly: GCA_020720945.1. Lineage (GTDB taxonomy): Bacteria > Verrucomicrobiota > Verrucomicrobiia > Chthoniobacterales > DYNR01 > DYNR01. The sequence continues at coordinate 3,928 of DYNR01000039.1, forward strand.
ACGGGAACTAAAACGGCGATACAAAACAGGGAGGGCACCCGCGTTTCTAAAATCGGCGCAAGCCAAAGAGCCGCCAAAAAACCCAACACGACCGACGGCAAAGAAGCCATGATTTCCATTGTCGGCTTGACGAGCCTGCGCGCTCTCGGCTCCAAAAACTGCGAGGTGTAAATCGCCGCCATCAGCGCAATGGGCACGGCAAAAATAAGGGCGTAAATCGTCCCTTTCAGCGTTCCCACGATCAGGGGGACAAGCGAGAGCTTCGGCTCGAAGTCGTCGGAGCCTCCCGTTGATTGCCAGTCGTATCCGGGCGCATTTTGCCCTTCATACCAAATTTTGCCGAACAAGGCATTGAAACTCGTTTCCGGATGCGGGTCGTCAAGCGAAAAAACATGGAGCTTGCCTTCCGTGTCCAAAAGCAAAACACGGTCGTTTTTTCCAGAAATCCCCGCCAGTTTGACTTTGTAAGGCAACTTGCCATCCCATCGGACGGCTTCTGTCGTCCCGTATCGCAGAGAAAGATGGTCGCCTGCGGCAAGAAGAAACTCTTTGTTTCTCAAGCTGTTAGCGTAAGCATCGGGGCTTCCTGCCATTGCGGGAAATGTTTTTGTCTTTCCGAAAACCCGCGAATTCCCCCCTTCCGGCACATACAGGCTCCAGACGGAATTCAAGCCTTCGGGGTTGGTCGCAACGAGCGAAACCCCTCCCAGCAAATAGTTTAGCGTCGCAATCCGAGAATCCTTCGCCCCCTCAAACGGATGAAATCTTTGCCGCAACCCCAATGCCCCATCCGACAAATAAAAATAATCGATCTCTCCTTCTTGCGATGCCACAACAACGGAATCCGCCCCTTTGTTCACCAAAATCCGATCGGGGTTTTTTACCGCTTTTTCGGTCAAATCGAACGGGATCCCCGCTTCTAATTTCCCTGCGCCCATGATCGTTTTCTTTTGTCGCAAAGTCACCGCTCGGACTTCTTTTTTTCCGCCATTTTCAGGCGAAAATAAAATTGCGGCGGCAAGTTTCCCTTCGCTCCCTTCGTTGTAAGCAATCGCTTCCACGCGGGAACCTTCAGGCCCAATCGCAATCCACGGCTCCGCTTTCAATGAAGCAACGACTTTGTTGCCACCAGAAAAATCGCGGGTGTAGTTGACTGCCACCACACAAAAAAAGCCGTCTTCGCTCCCAAAAACTAATTCGGATTTTTCGGGCAACCACGAAACCGCTGTAATGTTCTTTTCGGAATCAAAAGGGACTTTTTTTTCGGAAATCTGCCCGTCGCCCGCCAAGTCCACGAAGCGCACGACTCCGCCCTCGCCAACCAAAAACGGCAACGCCCCCCATTCATCCATCCCGAGAATTTTGTAGTCCGTCTCCCCGACTGCCACCGCTCGCATCTCCTGCAAGGAAGCTTTTTTGAAAAGGGGGTAGATTTGGAAAAAAATGAATGCGAAAATCCCCAGCACCGCAGTTATGACCAGCACGCCGCCCGCCTTTACAAAATAGGTCATGACGGAATCGACGAACAAAACGGCTTTTGACGGGCGAAAACGGGCGGGCGTGTCGATAGGATCCGGCATGGCTATTTTTGAAAACTTGGAGACTGTGCTTTGGATTTTGTCGCCTTCGAGCGGGAGATTCAATCGTTTTCCGAGAAAAAGCGACGGGCGAACCACTTCGCCCGCCGCAACATTTTTCCCGTGATCTCGTTATTTCGCCAACTCCGCACTTATTTCCTTACACACTTCTGAAGGCATCGGAAAATACCCGTCTTTGGCAACCACTTCCTGCCCCTGCTTGGCTACAACAAATTTCAGGAATTCCAAGGTCAGTTTGTCCATGGGTGCCCCTGGTTTTTTGTTCACATAGATGTAAAGGTAGCGGGCTAGAGGATAATCCCCGTTAAAACAATTTTCGGGAGTGCAATCAAACGCTTTGTTGGCCGTTTCGCCGAGCGGGACGGTGCGGACTTCGGAAGTTTTGTATCCGATGCCCGAATAGCCGATTCCGCCGAGATCGCTTCCAATGCTTTGCACAACGGCGGAAGAACCGGGTTGTTCTTTGACCGTAGATTTGAAGTCGCCGCCTTTCAACGCGTGGTCTTTGAAAAAGCCGTAGGTTCCACTCGCGCTATTGCGACCATAAAGGGAAATGGCTTTTCCTGCCCAATTTCCCGTCAATCCTACTTGCCCCCAAGAAGTTATGTCTTCCGAACTGCTCTTGAGCGTGCTGGAAAAAATCCCGTCCACCTGTTTCATCGTGAGGCTTTTGACAGGATTGTCTTTGCTGACATATACGGCGAGGGCATCGACTGCAACTCGGATTTCTGTCGGTTTATAGCCGTATTTTGCTTCAAATGCGTCAATTTCTTTTCCCTTCATCGGACGGCTCATCGGTCCGAGTTGCGCGGTGCCTTCAATCAGGGAGGGAGGCGCTGTGGAAGATCCTTTGCCTTCAATTTGGATGTTCACATTGGGGTAAAGTGCTTTGAAGCTTTCTGCCCAAAGTGTCATCAAGTTGTTCAGCGTGTCGGAACCGATGGAGTTGAGGTTGCCGCTAACCCCGCTTGTCGGCGCGTAAGCTGGGATGGACGGATCGACCTGCAACGGGGCAGCTCCGGCAGTGACAAGAGTGGAAACGAGTGTGGCCAAGCCCACGGCAAATGCGAATGGTTTGTTTTTTTTCATAGGTTAAAGTCAAGGTGTCCTTTCTGCCTGCCTTCCGATTCGAGAGCAAAGAAAAGATTGTGACATTTTCGTAACATTCCTCGCGATTCCCCCTTCACGCAAAAACTCGGATGCCAGGTCTCCTCCTCCGCCAATGCGAAAACCTGCAACCCCGCCTCTTTTGACTCAGAGGGTAGCCAGAGCGAGGACTTTTTTTTGCAAATGGGCGATGTAAGCTCTTGAACTTACGGGGTTTCCCGTTGCGCGTTCCATCAGTTCTCCCGGAGAAAAAATGCTGCCGTGCCTATGCACGGAATTTCTTAACCACGAAAGCAGGGGAGCGTAGAAACCGTCCCGCAAATTTTCTTCCAGCCCATGGATTTCTTTCGATGCGCAAGCAAACAGCGATGCCGCATTGAGGTTGCCCAGCGTGTAAGTCGGAAAATATCCGAAACTGGCACCGGACCAATGGACATCTTGCAAACACCCTTTCGCATCGTCAGGAACCTTCATTCCAAACAATCTCTCAAATTCTGCATTCCATGCCGCCGGCAAATCTTCCACCCGCAATTCTTTGGTTATCAGTGCCCGCTCGATCCGAAAGCGGAGGATGATGTGCAAATCGTAAGTGACCTCGTCCGCTTCGACTCTTATCCACGACCTTTGCACTCGGTTGACATGGCGGAAAATCGCTTCGGGCGTGCTTTGTTTCAATTGCGGGAAATGGACGACTGCCACCGGGAACCACTTCTGCCAAAACTCCAAACTCCGGCCGATGTGGTTCTCCCACAAACGGGATTGCGACTCGTGGATGCCCAAGGAAACCGCCGTTCCCGAAGGCAAACCGAAATCGTTTTCTGGAAGTCCCTGCTCGTAAAGCCCGTGTCCTGCCTCGTGCAAAACCCCGAGCAATGAACTGGTGAAATCCGTTTCGTCGTAGCGCGTCGTCAGGCGGATGTCCTTGGGCCCCAGCGTGGTGCAAAAAGGATGGGCTGCCGTGTCCACCCTCCCCGCAGAAAAATCAAAACCAAATGCGCGGGCGACTTCTTCGTTGAACGCTGCTTGGGCGTGTTTGGGATAACATCCCTCCGGCAACCCTCCTGAACCAGATGCCGCCTCCCCTGCCAAAACCAAACCGGAAAGTTCGGGTGCCAAAGAATCAAACAAAACGGACAAATCGCGCTCTCTCCCTCCCTGTTCGTAAGATTCGATTAACGCGTCATAAGGGCTTTCCTCGTATCCCCAACAGTCGGCATGATCGAGAGAAAGCGATAGCAACCGCCGCAAGCAAGGCGCAAAAACGGAAAAATCGGAGGCATTGCGTGCATTGAACCATACTTCGTGGGCGAGGGATGTTTCGCGCGCAGTCTCTTCGACGAGACGGTCGGGAAGCTTGACCGCCCGATCGTAAGAGCGGCGCCATTCCCGCGCATTCGCCGCGGCTGCAACATCCGTAATCTCCTCGTTTTCAACAACTTTTAACCACTCCCCAACCTCTTGATCCGTCCACCGCTGATGCGCCAGCGTGGAAATGCTGGATATTTGTGCGGCACGGTAATACCCGGCACTTGCAGGAATATAAGTTTGCTGGTCCCAGTGGAGATGCGAAGAAACACTGTTCAAAAGAGCGACCTCTTTCGAGCGACCCAACAAATTGCTGTAAGCAAAAGACTCCGTTTGTTTCATGGTCGTTGCGGCTCTTAAAAAATCAGGCTTTGACCCGCTCGATTTCTGCACCGAGGTCGTTGAGTTTTTCGTCGATGCGCTCGTAGCCGCGGTCAATGTGGTAAACGCGATTAACTTCCGTAATACCTTCGGCGGAAAGCCCTGCCAAAACCAAAGCTGCCGAAGCCCGCAGATCGCTCGCCATCACAGGGGCACCCTCCAGTTTCGGCACACCTTGCACGACCGCCGTCCCCTCGTTCATTTCGATGTTTGCCCCCATTCTTTTCAGCTCGGATGCGTGCATAAACCGATGGGGGAAAACATGATCCGTTACAACGCTGATGCCGTCCGTCGTCGCCAGCAACGCACACATTTGCGCTTGCATATCGGTCGGAAACCCCGGGTAAGGCATCGCTTCGAGATGGAGGGGTTTCCGGGAATTGCCGGGGAGTATCCGCAAAAAGTCATCGCCCGATTCGAAGAGGAAGCCCGCTTCCTGCAAAGGGTGAACGACCGCTTCCAAATGCCGGGGATTGATTCTGGTGAGAGTGACAGATTTTCCGGCGATAGCTCCGGCGACGAGAAATGTTCCAGCCTCGATTCGGTCGGGTATGATTTCATGCTCTGCTCCGTGCAATTCTTTCACCCCTTCGATGATAATCCGCCGCGTTCCTGCCCCCTCGATTTTAGCCCCCATTTTGTTGAGGAAATTCGCGAGATCCACCACTTCGGGCTCTTCTGCCGCACTGTCGATAATGGTTGTTCCTTTGGCCAACACCGCCGCCATCATGACATTGTCCGTCCCCAAAACCGTCGATCCAAACTTGCCCCGCAAAAAAATTTCCGCTCCGTGTAAATCTTGCGCCAGCACGCGGACATTCCCAGATTTTACGCTGACCGCCGCACCGAGTGCCTCGAATCCCCGCAAATGCAAATCGATGGGGCGGTCGCCGATCACGCATCCGCCTGGCAGCGAAACGGTCGCTTCTCCCTCCCGCCCAAGCAAAGGACCCAAAATGCAAACCGACGCCCGCATTTTGCGGACGATGTCATAAGGTGCTGTCGTCGTGATGGATTCGGCCGTAACGCGGACGACTCCGCTGGCGCGTTCCACTTCGCATCCCAAGCGTCCGAGTATGGTCAACATATAGTGGATGTCGCTCAAATCAGGGACTCGCTGGAGCACGCAAGGCTCTTTGGTCAAAAGGGTTGCAGCCAAAATCGGCAATGCGGAATTTTTTGATCCGCTGATGCGGACTTTCCCTTCGAGCGTTTTGCCTCCGTGGACGAGAATTTTTTCCATGATGTTATAAAAGTTGGTTTTGCGCTTGTGCGATGCGGGGTATCCCCTGGTGGTCTTCCAAAATTGTTATTCCGCCAAAGCCTGCGACTGCAAGGATTTCCCGGATTGCATCGCTTTGCCCTTGCCCGAATTCGAGGAAAAGGAACCCTCCTTTTTCGAGTTTCTTTGGCGCATCCGTGATGAGCCTGCGGATTATTTCCAGTCCGTCTGCCCCGCCGTCAAGGGCGAGGACGGGGTCGCGTTGCACCTCTTTTGAAAGAGTGGAAATTTCTTCGCTCGGGATATACGGGAGATTGGCGGCGATGGCATCCCATACCCCTTCTTCCGGCAACAAATCCCCGTGATGCCAGCAAACTTTCCCTTCTACCCCGAGTTTGCCTGCGTTGGTTTTCGCTAATGCGAGGGCGTCTGCGCTGATATCGCAGGCTGTCACCGCCCACGCCGGCCGTTCGCACGCGAGACTAAGGGCAATCGCACCAGAACCCGTTCCCACATCGGCAACTCGCAAAGCTGCCTCTGCGGGAAGCACTTCCAGCATTCGCGAAACAAGCTGCTCGGTTTCCGGACGCGGGATCAATGCACGGGAATCCAAGGCAAAGGATCTTCCGTAAAAATCCCACTCCCCGAGCAAATGCTGCAAAGGTTCCCCCGCGATGCGCCGCTTGACCAGTTCTCTCAAAGGCGCCCGCTCTTCTTCGGAGAGCACGCGGTCAAACTCGAGGTAAAGGTCGAGCCTCCGCTTGTCGAGAGTGTGGGCCAAGAGGTGTTCTGCGTTGAGCCTAGGGCTTTCGACCCCGTGCTTTTTCATGTAGCCGGCAGCGGATTGAAGCACCTCAAGAATTGTCATAACCCATTAACCCAAAGTGGCTTCCCTGAGCCGTTGTTCCATGTCGGAAGCGGTCAACCCCTCCAAAATTTCATGGATGTCTCCCGCGATAAAACGGTCGAGGTTGTAGAGTGTCATTTCGATCCGGTGATCGGTCACTCGGTTTTGCGGAAAGTTGTAAGTCCGTATTTTTTCTTCGCGCCCCCCGCTCCCGATCAAGCTCTTCCGGTGCGCCGAATACTTTTCCTGCTCTTCCCTGATTTTGTCTTCCAGCAATCGGGAACGCAAAATTTGCATCGCCCGTTCCCTGTTTTGAATCTGGCTACGCCCGTCTTGGCAACGGACTATTTTTCCTGTCGGAAGGTGCAAAATTTGAACCGCCGAATCAGTCGTGTTCACCCCCTGCCCTCCCGGCCCCCCCGAACGGCAAACCTCCACCCGGATATCGTCGGGGCGAATCTCCACATCGACATCTTCGGCTTCGGGCAAAACGGCGACCGTGGCAGTTGATGTGTGAATCCTCCCTTGCGCCTCCGTCGCGGGAACCCTTTGCACCCGATGAACTCCGCTCTCGTAACGAAGTTTCCGAAAAACCGAATCTCCGCTCACGCGAAAAATCACCTGCTTGAATCCTCCTAAATCGGAAGGGCTGCTGTCCAAATCTTCGACTTTCAGACCAACCGCATCGGCGTAACGGCAATACATCCTGTAAAGGTCGGCAGCGAAAAGCGCCGCTTCCGTTCCTCCCGTGCCCGCGCGAATTTCGACGATCGCATCTCTGTCTTCCCCAGGTTCTGGCGGGAGAAGACCGATTTGAACGCTCCGTTCGAGCCCAGGCAATTTCTTCTCGATTTCGGCGACTTCTGCGCGCGCAAGTTCCGCCAATTCTTCATCACCCGATTCGACCAACTCGAGACTTTCCGCAAGTTGTCGCTTGCCCGATTCCATCTCTTCCCAATCGGATACCAGCTTTTTTAACCTCGCATGTTCTTGCAACACTTTCCTGGCCCGAGCGGGATCTGCGTAAAGATCCGCCGAACTCGCTTCGGCTTCCAACTCCTCGAAACGCAACCGCTTGCGCTCAATCAAACCCGAAAAATCCATACGGAAAAAAAAGAAAAAAACGGTGCCGCACAAAACCTGTGCGAACACCGTTTCTAAACCTTTCGCCAAACAGTTAGATTTTTTTGCGTCGCGTCGCGTTCACGCTACCGTAACGGCGGGCAAATTTCTCTACTCGACCAGCGGTATCAACGAACTTTTGTTCGCCGGTAAAAAATGGGTGGCAAGAGGCACAAATGCCTATTTTAATATTGGAGCGAGTTGAGCGGGTGCGGTAGGTTGCTCCGCACGCGCACACGATGGTCGTCTCCGTATAATCAGGGTGAATATCTGTTTTCATCAAAACTCAATTGGATCGACCACCCTAGCGACATCCGTTATGATAGCAAGAAGAATATGAAGGTTTCCCATAAAAAAAATCAGTGGGAGGAAGAGGGTTGGGAAGACCTGTGGGGCGAACGCGTGCGAGACGATCCCTCGGGGTGCGCACTTTTCGGCGTTGGCAACGATGGTGTCTTTTCCAAGGTTTATTCGTTTTCCGAGTTGGACAACCGTTCGCGTTCTCTTGCTGCATCTTGGCGTCCGCTCCTCTCCGGTCGCGTGGTTTCCCTTCGTTTGCCAAACACTCCGGCATGGCCTCTCGCATTGCTCTCTCTTTGGCGCGCGGGAGCGACACCCCTTCTCCTTCCTCCTTTTTCTTCTTTTGCCCCTTTCGATTCCGCCCCGGTTTCGGAATCCTTGGCGGGAGCCTCTTTCCGTGTTGTTCCGGGAGAATGCGGGCTTCCCTCCCTCGAAAAATTAGACCTTCTTCCCGCCGCGCTCCCATGGCCGGCGACCTTGCTAAAAACCGTTCCAAGCGTCACGGGAATACCCCGCCTAATCGGTTTCGGCTTTTCAGAACTCCACGCCGACGCTTCCCAGATTTGTTCTTGCATGGGAATTTCTCGGGATGACCGAAACTTCGGGGCGATTTCTTTTTTCCACTCCTACGGCTTCGCCAACCTCGTCCTTCCTCTTCTTTTTTTTGGCGTTCCCTTGGTGTGCGCAACAGAGTTTTTTCCCCGCTCTTTGTTCGATGGTTTGCTCGCGTCAAAAGCCACGGTTTGGCCTTGCGTTCCCGCGATGTTACCGGGGCTTCTGGACATTGGTTTTACCGGCTCAAAACACTTGCGCCTTTGCGTTTCGGCGGGAGCGCGCCTTTCCTCAAAACTGGCTTTCCGCTTTCGCGAACAATGCGGTGTCCCCGTTCACGGATTTTACGGATCTAGCGAATGTGGAGGGATTTGCTACGACAAAAAAGGGGAGGAGCACGGTGCAGACGGATGGGTCGGCACGGCGATGCCTGAAATTAAAATTCGGTGCGTTTCGGCGGAAATCCCCAACTTTTCCCGCCTTTCGGTTTCAGGAAAAACCGTCGGCTTCGGATACTATCCTTCCTCGCCAGAAGATGCCCTGCAAAACGGCGTTTTTCTCTTGCCGGACTTCGTGGAAAAAACGGGCGAAAATTTCCGCGTCGCGGGCCGTTCGGACGGGTGCTTAAACCTTGCGGGTCGAAAAGTGTATCCAACTGCCGTAGAGCAGGTTCTCTCCTCGATTCCCGGAGTGCGAGGCGTTGCGGTTTTCGGCGTCGAGCGCACGGAAGGCCGGGGAGAAGAAATGGCGGCTATCGTCGATGCGCCGGGGATTCAAGCAAATGAAATCCGAAAACTCGCGCGTTCCCTTTTGCCGGACTGGCAATGCCCACGACTCCTCGCCATCAAAAATAAGCTTCCCCTCACGGAGGAAGGAAAAATCGACCGCGCCGCATTATCCGAATCTTTGCTTTCGCCTTGAATCCGGATTTCTCTCGCCGGAGAGCTTTTGCATCATTTTACTTTTTCCCTTTCCTGGCAGAAAAAAGTTCCAGCGTTTTTATGCGTTCAGCACCGTGGTCCACCATCGGATGGGGATACCCTGGCACCAAACTTT
>DYNR01000040.1 GCA_020720945.1 Chthoniobacter flavus
GTTTGTAGTCCCATCACAGAGGACCCGATCCCCAAGGGAGTTTTCGCATCCTCCGAAAAAACCTTTTTCTAGGAGCCCGTCGGACTTAGAACGCATGAGCGAGGGAAATGCGGTTTGAGATGGAAATTTCACGGGTTTGAGGAGTTTATGTGCACATAACTGACGAAAACACGGGGAATTTCCAGCCAAATCCCCGTTTTCCGCAGCCTTGCGAGCTAAGTCCGACAGGCTCCACCATTCACCTCAAACGGGTTGCCGGATAATCCTCCCGCAAAACTTTGGCTTCGCTCTTCCGCCTCCAGACCTCCCGAAAAAAAATCGAATAGGAAACTCCAAGGAGCTTTGCGCAAAAAACAGCCCCTTGGAGTCACCTTGATTTCAGAGAACGGAGAATGCCAGAAGAAGCTATTCCTGCGAAAGCAAATGCAGGAGTTCCTTCGTGGCTTTTGGAATCTCGGTGCCTGGACCAAAAATGGCGGCAGCACCAGCATCCCGCAAGAATGCGTAGTCTTGAACGGGAATGACCCCGCCCGCAACAACCAGAATATCCGGACGCCCTTGCTTCTTCAATTCTTCGATCAATTGGGGCAACAAGGTTTTATGCCCCGCCGCCAAAGAAGACATCGCCACGACATGGACATCGTTTTCGACGGCTTGCTTTGCCGTTTCTTCGGGTGTCTGGAAAAGAGGCCCGATATCGACATCCCAACCGAGGTCGGCCATGGCGGTCGCAACGACCTTCGCTCCGCGGTCGTGACCGTCTTGCCCCATCTTTGCAATGAGGATGCGGGGTCTCCGCCCTTCGCGCTTCTCAAACGCTTCCGCCAACTGGCGCACTTCTTTGATTTCGTCCATATCTCCGTAGGTTGAACTATACACCCCGCTAATCGAGCGGATGACGGCCTGGTAACGCCCTGCAACTTTTTCGACCGCATCGCTGATTTCTCCCAAGGAAGCACGGTTTTTTGCCGCTTCCACCGCCAACGCGAGCAAGTTGCCCTTGCTCTTGTCCGACGCTGCTTCCGTAATGGCTTCGAGACACCGCCGAACCGCCGCTTCATCGCGGTTGGCACGGAGTTTTTTGAGCCTTGCAATCTGCGCTTCCCTCACCGCCGTGTTGTCGATGTCGAGGATTTCCAACGGGTCTTCTTTTTCCAAACGATACTTGTTGACCCCGACGATCGTCTCTTTTCCAGAATCAATCCGCGCCTGCCGACGCGCCGCCGCTTCTTCGATCCGCATTTTCGGCAACCCGCTCTCAACGGCTTTTGCCATCCCGCCCAACGATTCCACTTCCTGGATGTGCCCCCACCCTTTTTCCAACAAATCACGGGTCAAGGATTCGACATAGTAACTGCCGCCCCATGGGTCAACGACCGAACAAATCCCCGCCTCTTGCTGGAGGAAGAGTTGGGTGTTCCTGGCGATGCGGGCGGAAAAGTCCGTCGGCAACGCGATCGCCTCATCCAAGGAATTGGTGTGCAGGCTCTGGGTGTGCCCCATGGCTGCCGCCATCGCTTCGATGCAAGTGCGGGTGACATTGTTGAAGGGGTCTTGCTCGGTGAGACTCCACCCGCTGGTCTGCGAGTGCGTGCGCAACGCCATGGACTTCGGGTTTTTTGGGTTGAAACCTTTGACCAATTTTGCCCAAATGACACGGGCTGCGCGCATTTTTGCGATCTCCATGAAGAGGTTTTTGCCTTGCGCCCAGAAGAAAGAAAGCCGTGGAGCAAAGGCATCAATATCCAACCCCGCAGCAACCCCTGTCCGCAAGTATTCCAACCCATCAGCGAGGGTGTAGCCCATTTCGAGGTCGGCGGTGGCACCTGCTTCTTGCATGTGATAGCCAGAAATCGAAATCGAGTTGAACTTCGGCATTTTTTGGGAAGTGAACTCGAAGATGTCGGCGATGATGCGCATGGAAGGCACGGGCGGATAAATGTAGGTATTCCGCACCATAAACTCTTTGAGAATGTCGTTCTGGATCGTCCCTGCCAGCTTGTCGAGAGAGGCACCTTGTTCGAGTGCCGCCACGATGTAAAAAGCCAAAACGGGCAACACCGCCCCGTTCATCGTCATGGAAACGCTAATCCGATCCAAGGGAATCCCGCCAAACAATATCTCCATGTCGAGGATGGAATCGATGGCGACCCCCGCCTTGCCGACATCGCCTACGACGCGGGGATGATCCGAGTCGTAACCGCGGTGCGTGGCTAGATCGAAGGCAACGGAAAGCCCCATTTGCCCTGCCGCCAAATTGCGTTTGTAAAAAGCATTCGACTCCTCGGCGGTGGAAAAACCCGCATACTGGCGGATCGTCCACGGCCTCTGGACATACATCGTGGCGTAAGGCCCGCGGAGAAAGGGCGGCACTCCCGCCGAATATCCGAGATGGCGGCACCCGTCCAAATCGGCAGGCCCGTAAGCGGGATGCACGGGGATGTTTTCGTTGGTTTGCCCTTCCAATGCAGAAACGGGTTGCCCGAGCCCTGCGGCTACTGCCGACTCCCATTCCGCACGCGTCACGGGAGCGGGAAAGTCGAGGGCGATTTTTGAAAAATCAGGTTGTTTCATAAAAAAAATTCCTTCGTTATGCTGGGGTTAAGCGATGGCTAGCGCGGTCTGCAACTGGCGGTTAAAATCGTAACAGTTGACGCGCAAGTGGATGAAATCTTGCACCCCTGCCGCCTTGTGGGCTTCGACCTGCTCCGCGGGATAGCCCGCCAAAATAACCCTCACTCCGGGTTTTTGGGCGAGAAGAGCGGGGACAAATGCCGGGACGATTTCGGGATAAGTGTCGTCGCTCGAACAAATCACGACGACTTTTGCCCCCGCATCAACTGCTGCGACTGCGGCAGAAACCGCTTCTTCCACGGACTTCGCCCCGGCTCCTCCTACGACATCGAAACCGCCGGGAGTAAAGAACCCGGTCGAAAAATCCGCCCTCGCTTTGCATTGCTTCGGAGGCCCGAAATTCGCGAGCCAAATTTTTGGCAACTCCCCGCCGTTTGCCTGCGCGTAGGCGTAAGCGTTCGCGCGCAATCCCTCGTAAGCGGAGGCGGCACGAACCGCCACGAGCGGTGCCACCGCTTGGGTCTTTTCGACTCCCGCACGATGCGCCTTCGACACTTCGGAAATACTGGCACCGGACTTCCAAGCAACCACCGCCGAAGCAAAATCGGCGATCTGCCCGACCTCGTCCGTGCGACCAAACTGGACTTCCCGCACCCTCGCCTCGTAAATCTCTGCCCCCGTATCGGGCGAACCCGCCAACGGCACTTCTTTCACATTCGGGAAAAGGTTGATCCCAATCAAGGAATCGCGGCGCGTCGCCACGGCATCCATCCGCTTGGCGGCAGTGGCGGCAACCGCAGATTGCACGACCCCTTTTTTCAACGCTTCGGCAATCCCTCCTGCCGCTTCGATTTCTTGGAAAAGCGCCCAAGCTTTTTCCGCCATTTGCTTGGTGTAACTCTCGATATACCAAGACCCGCCCGCCGCATCCGCCGGATCGGCAAACCCGCACTCTTCGGAAAGAATGATCTGAACATTCCGCGCGATCCTGCGCGAAAATTCATCGGGCGTCCGAAACGCCGCATCAAACGGCGCGACATGCAAACTATCCGCTCCTCCCATGACCGCCGCAAACGCTTCCGCCGTAGCCCGGAGCATATTCGTGTGGGGATCGAGGCTCGATTTGTTGAACGAAGCACTGCGGGCGTGCAGGAACATCGCCCCGTTTTTGCCGCCAAAAGCATCGACGATTTTCCACCAAAGCAAACGGGCGGCACGCAACTTGGCAATGTTTGCAAAAATCTCCGTCCCAACCGAAAACTCGAAGAGGACTTTCGATGCCGCAACGCAAGGACAAATGTCGCGCTTGACCATTTCCCTCAGGGATTCGGTCGCGGAAGCAAGCGTGAACGCTAACTCTTCGACCCCATGAGCACCGGCATCGGCCCAGCAAGAACCCTGCGCCGCAATCGTCCGAAGCCCCGTTTTTTCTGCCCAACGAACCGTCTCCGCCATTTCGTCGTAAACAGGCGCGGTATCGGACGGAACCGCCCCCGCCGCCACCCATTCGGAAATCGGGTCTGCCACCACTCCGCCTTGCAAGGAAGAAAGCTCCAACCCTTTTTTCTCCACCATCGCAACATACGCCGAAAGCAACGGAAACGCCGATGCCCCCGCCCAAACGAAAACCGGAACCGCATCGAGGATAACTTCGTCCAAAGCTCGTTCCAAATCGCTCAAAAGCGAAATACAAACCCCGCCGTTTCCGACGAGTTCGGGCGAAACCTGATCGGAATCAAGCCCCTTGCGGGTCGCTGCATCAACCCTCATGCTAACCGCGGTTTGCCCCCTGCCTAAATCCGACAAAAGCGCGTCGTTGAACTCCGCAGGAAGCCCGTAGGGAATTTCTTGCGAAAGGAGCCAAGGCTTGGCTTTCTGCTTTGCCGGTGCTAGACCGCGCAAAAAGGGTGCCAACCCCGGCCAGTTTTCCGGAATCTTGAGGGCATCCAAATCCGCTTGGTTGTAAATGGGTTGGAGGTCGATTCCCTCATGCGTCCGGGTGATGAGTTTTTTCTCGAAGGGCGCACCTTTGAGGGAGTCTTCGGCCGCCGCTCTCCACTCCTCGTAAGTGGTCGCGGGAAAATCGTCTAAATTGATCGTCGTGTTGTTTGTTGACATAGGTTGATTGAATGAACAGTTAAAAAAACGAAACCTAGTTTGCTCCCGCCTTTTCCTCAGCGTTTGCGTGAGCGGGCGCGCAGGACGGCATCTCCCATATCGGCAGGAGTCTCCGCAATTTCGATCCCCGCATCACGGAGTGCTTCGACTTTTGCCTGCGCTGTCCCTTTCCCACCGGAAACGATGGCGCCAGCGTGCCCCATCCGGCGACCCTCTGGAGCAGAAGACCCCGCGATGAACGCCGCAACGGGCTTGTCGCAGTGGGATTTGATCCACGCCGCGGCTTCCTCTTCTCCCGTGCCCCCGATTTCTCCGATCAAAATGATCGCCTCGGTCCCCGGATCTTCGTTGAAAAGCCTGACGACATCGGTGTGGCTCGTCCCGTTGATCGGGTCGCCGCCGATGCCCACGCAAGTGGATTGACCGACCCCGCGCTGGGTCAACTGCCACACTGCCTCGTAAGTGAGCGTCCCGCTACGGGAAACCACGCCGACTCCGCCGGGCTTGTGGATGTATCCGGGCATGATCCCGATTTTGCACTGCCCTGGAGTGATAATGCCGGGGCAGTTGGGGCCGATGAGGCGACTCTTGGACCCGACCATCGCCGCCTTCACCCGCATCATGTCAGCGACGGGAATCCCTTCGGTAATGCAAACAATCAGCGGGATATTCGCGTCAATAGCTTCCATGATGGAATCGGCGGCAAACTCCGGCGGCACAAAAATCATGGAAGCGTTCGCTCCCGTCGTCGCAACCGCCTCGCCCACGGTGTCAAAAACCGGGACTTTGTCTTCAAAAAGCTCCCCGCCTCGCGCTGGCGTGACGCCCGCGACCACATTTGTGCCGTATTCCATGCACCCCTTTGCGTGAAAGCTCCCTGCTTTTCCGGTAATCCCCTGAACGAGCAGACGCGTGTTGTTTCCTATGAGTATAGCCATGGTGAAAAATTCGGATGAAGTTGGTGTGAGTTCGGGTTATTTTACAGCGTTGACCACCTTGCGGGCGGCATCGGCGAGATCGTCGGCGGCCAACAACGGCAGCCCTGAATTTTTAAGCAACTCTTTGCCTTGCTCGACATTCGTCCCTTCGAGGCGGACGACCAGCGGCACGAGCCTTTGCTCCTTCCGTTCGAGCGTCCGATAGGCGTTGATGACCCCCTGCGCGATGATGTCGCACTTCATGATCCCGCCGAAAATGTTGACCAAAATCGCTTTCACATTCGGGTCGGCAACCAAAATTTTGAAAGCCTCCGTCACCTGCGACTCGGTGGCGCCACCCCCGACATCCAAAAAATTCGCGGGCTCCCCGCCGTAGTGTTTGATGATGTCCATCGTCGCCATCGCCAACCCCGCGCCATTGACCATGCACGCGATGTTGCCCGTCAACCCGATGTAGTTGAGGTTGTATTTTGCCGCCTCGACCTCCCGCGGGTCTTCTTCTTCGACATCCCTCATCGTCTGGATTTCCGGGTGGCGAAACAGCGCATTCTCGTCGAAATTAAACTTCGCATCCAATGCAAGCACCTCTCCCCCTTTGGTTTGCACCAGCGGGTTGATCTCGACCATCGAGCAGTCGTTGGCCATGAAAAGCTTGTAGAGCGAAGCGAACATCCTGCACGCCCCGCGCATATCGCTGGACCCGAAGCCGAGTTTTTTCGCCAGCTTCCGCGTCTGCCAAGGCTGGATGCCCAGCGTCGGGTGAATCGGCTCGCGGATGATTTTTTCGGGGGACTGCGCCGCCACGGTTTCGATGTCCATGCCGCCTTCCGTGCTGGCGATGATGACCGGTGCCGAAAGCGTCCTGTCCATCACGATGGCAAAATAAAGCTCGCGGGCAATATCGACCGATTCAGAAACGAGAACCTTGCGGACTAGTCGCCCCTCGGGCCCCGTCTGGTGCGTGACCAAAGTCTGCCCGAGCATCTGCGCGGTGATGTCCCGTGCCTGGCTGGCCGTTTTGCAAAGGTGAACCCCTCCTTTGAACCCGTTGGTGAAGGTGCCTTTCCCACGGCCTCCCGCATGGATTTGGGACTTCACAACTAGGCTGTTTGTCCCGAGGGAACGGGCGATGGCTTCGGCCTGTTCCGGTGTCGTCGCGACTTCGCCCTTGGGGTTGACGACGCCGAACTGGTTCATGATCTCTTTGGCTTGGTATTCGTGGATGTTCATGGGTTAAAAATTTGTTTTTCGCGAAACCGGGAAACGCCCTTCATCGGAACGCTGCCGCAAGACTAAAACGGGGCGGCAACGCTTGGCAAGACGCTTTCTCGAAAGGAAAAGTTTTTTTGGCAAGGCTCCTTCCTGCGTCAGATTTCCCTCGGTTCCATCCCCGCCAACCCGCGCATGGTCGCATCCGTGACCGCCCGGAACTGCCAATCCCCTGCCCACTCGCGATGAAAAATTTTATCGAGACGGTCAGACCCTCCCGAAACCATCACCGTGGGCAACAGCGGTGTCCCCGTCGCACCCAAAAGCGGCACCCGCTCGGCACTGGCCAGCACAAGTGCTTCGATGATCGCCGAAAGCATCTGCTCGCGGGTCGTCGCCAAAGTGATCCCCGTGAACCCTCCTTGCCTCTGCTCGACGCTCGTGCGTTCGCCCGCCATGTAAGGCTCAAACTTCACCCCGCCTGCCGCCCCCGGCCCCACCTTGCTCAAACGGTGGACTTCCTTGCGGAATTTCTCGATGCTCCAATCGGGGAAAAACTGCCCCCACGCCCAGTAAATAGACGATGCCGCCGCCGCTATCGTGCTGACTGCAAGCCACTTCCTACCAACCCCGACCGCCCGCGTGAGAAGCCTTTCATGCGGCTTGGGCGAATCCGTGCAAAGTGCCAACACATCGGTGGAACCCACGACATTAAATAGCTGTCCGTGCGCCGCCCCGGTGAGCAACATCCCCGCGCTCCCGTCCATCATCCCCGCCATCGCCGGCGTCCCTTCCCTCAATCCAAATGCCGCCGCCGCCTCGGGCAAAATCCGCCCTGCCACAATGTCGGACTCGACCACTTCGGGCAACAGCGAGGCATCGACCCCGAGGTTGGCGCAAAGCTCGGGGCTCCACCCCTTGAGCGTGAGCGTTTCGTAAAGCCCTGTAAAGGAAGCATTTGAAGGGTCAATAACCCTCGCCCCCGTCAGCTTGCGGTGAAGGAAAGTATTCAGGTGCCCGACGAGGTCGGCCTTTTTCAACGCACCGGGTTGCTCGGCGAGATACCACGCCCATGTGGTAGAACTGATGCCTCCGGGAATCGGCCTGGACCCGCAAATTTTTAAGTGCTTGGCTTTCCCGATCCTGGCTTCCAACTCCCGCGCGTTGGCGACGCTCCTGCGATCTTGGTGCGTGACCAACGGGGTCAACGCTTCCCCTTTTTTGTCCATCGCTACCCACGCGGGACACATCACCGCAAAATGAACGGCATCCACTTTCTTCGCCTCGCCCCCCAGCGACCGGATCGCCTTGGCTACCGCCGAAAGCAAATCCGCGGGATCCACATCAACCTGCGAACCCGAACACCGCGAACGAAAAAATACGCGGGGTGCTTCTTTCAAAACCTTTTTTCCGTGGAGAATTCCTGCGATGACCGAGGAGGAACCGATATCGAGACCGAGCAATTTTGCCATAAGCCGCAATCTTAAAACGACTTTGCCTCCCGGGAAAAGGAGATTCTCTTTATGGGACAGAATTTTTTTCTGCACGCGGAACAATTTCTGTCCCCCGCCATTCTCACCGCAAAAGGAATGCAACAACCCTATCCCGCTCAACAACTTGCATCTCCTATTACGCGCCGCACCGCTTTTTCGGTTTATTTTTTTTCCGGAAACGCTAGTCTCCGCGCACCATGTTATACCTACCGGCAATTGATCTGATGGACGGCCATGTCGTGCGCCTCCAACGCGGGGATGCCCTCGCGAAAACCATTTATTCTAACGACCCCGTGGCGTTTGCCCGCAAATGGGAACAGGCGGGCGGCGACTGGCTCCACCTCGTCGATCTGGACGCGGCTTTTTCTGGAACCAGCAAAAACTTGGATGCCGTTGCCGCCATCTGCAAAGCGGTGAATATCCCTTGCGAACTGGGCGGCGGAATGCGTAGCCCAAAAGCGGTGGAAGCCGCTTTTGCCGCCGGGGTCTCTCGCGTAGTCCTCGGGACCCGCGCCGCAGAATCCCTGGACTTCATCAGCGAAATGGCAGAAACCCACGGCATGGAAAAAATCGCCGTCGGCATTGATGCCAAGGACGGGTTCGTCGCCATCAAAGGCTGGAAAGAAGCGACCACCCTCAAAGCAACCACCTTCGCCCAAAAAGTTCAAATGGCAGGTGCCGGGACTCTCATCTACACGGACATCGCAACCGACGGGATGCTGCAAGGCCCCAACTACGCTGCCCTGCAAGAAATGGCGGGCATGGTCGATATGCCCATCATCGCAAGCGGCGGCGTTTCCTGCCTGGAAGACTTGGAAAAACTGGAAGCGCTCGGCTACATCCACGGCACCATCATCGGCAAAGCCCTCTACGATGGCAAAATCACCCCTCCCTTGAAAAAAAGGAGTTGAACAAACACCCCGAAACAACCTAATCTAAAAACTGTCATGAAGGCATCCCACTACTTCCTTATCGGTGCGTCGCTCGCAGTAATCTTTTCGGCCTGCCAGCAAACTCCGCAATCCGCAAACCAGAACAGGTCTTCCTCAAACCGCTACGGGGCAGGAACGCAGACCATTGCAAATCAAACAGATGCGATGCCGACGCCCTCCCCTAGCCCGACTCCTGCACCCCAGGAACAAACGAACCTGCCGCCGTCAAACCCCACCCAAAACCGCCCGGTCTCCGGTCGCGATTTGCCCTTCGGGACTCCCGTCCCCGGCCAAATGGGCTTTGTCACCAGCCCGCACGACCCCACCGCCGGGCTAGTCGATGTCCGCGGATTTGCCCCAGGCCAAGAAGTCCGCTGCCCCTACACAGGAAAAACTTTTCTCGTCCCCTGAGACCGCCGAGACCGATCGCGATTTTCGGACCGGGCCTCATCGGAGGCTCGGTCGCTCTCGCTTGCCTCAAAAAAACTCCGGCATCCCCTCTCAAAATCTGGGGCCGCTCCCTTGCATCTCTCGACCCCGCAAAGGAAAAACTCGGCCACCACGCCCTCTTGACAACCGATGCCACCGATGCCGCCCGCAACTGTTCGGGTGCTGTCCTTTGCACGCCGATCGACTCGATGCCAAACCTCGCAAAACAAATCTGCGCCGCTTTGCCGCCGGACGCTTGGGTCACGGACGCAGGAAGCGTAAAAGGCTCTCTCACCCCCGCATTGGAAGCAATCCTCGGCCCCCGCTTCATCGGCGCGCACCCCATGGCGGGTTCGGAAAAAGCGGGCTTCCAACACGCCCGCGCCTCGCTCTTCGAAAAATCCACCTGCATCATCACCCCTACCTCTTCTTCCGATCCCTCCGCCCTTAAAAATGTCCGATCGTTCTGGGAATCCCTGGGCTGTTCGACCCTCGAACTCTCCCCGGAAAAACACGATCTCGCCGTCGCCGCGATCAGCCACCTCCCGCACATCACCGCCGCCGCCTTGGTTCTTGCCGCCGGCGAGGAACACCTCTCCTGCGCGGGTCCCGGCTACCGCGACACCACGCGCGTCGCCCTCGGTTCCCCGGAACTCTGGCTCGGCATCCTCGAAAGCAACCGCGCGGCAGCCCTCTCTTTCCTCGATTCCATTTCTTTGCAAATCAACAACTTCCGCACGGCTCTAGCATCGGAAAACTCCCCCGCATTCCTCTCCCTCCTCCACGATGCAGCCGCCATCCGAAAAAAATTTCACCACTGAACCCACCTCGCAAACCATGCACCCTTTCCATGTCAAACAGGCACCTCTGATCGAAACGCAAATCACCGTCCCAGGCGATAAAAGCATCTCGCACCGCGCCATCCTCTTCTCTTCCCTGACCAACGGGCGTTGCGAAATCACGAACTTCTTGCCGGGCGAAGACTGCCGCGCCACCATCGGTGCCATGCGCGCCCTCGGCGTGGAAATCGAAGAAGTGGATGCCACCACCATCGTCGTCCACGGACGCCGGGGAAAGTTTTCCCCCCCCACGCAAGAAATCGACTGCGGCAACTCGGGGACCACGATGCGCCTCCTCTCCGGCCTGCTCGCCGCACAACCCTTTGAAAGCAAACTGACGGGCGACCCTTCGCTCTCAAAACGCCCCATGGGCCGCGTCATCACCCCGCTCTCGCAAATGGGCGCAACCATCTCGGCCAACGGCGAAAAAAAACTTCCGCCCCTTTCGATCAAAGGCGGAAACCTCCACGGCATCGATTACCCAATGCCTGTCGCTAGCGCCCAAGTCAAAAGTGCAATTCTTCTGGCAGGCCTCTTCGCTTCTGGCAAAACTACGGTCACGGAACCCGCCCCCTGCCGCGACCACACGGAACGGATGCTCCGCTACTTCCTCGTCCCGCTCCGCTCGGAAGGCAACACGGTTTCGATCCACGGCGGCGCCCACCTAGAATCCAGAGACTTCGCCGTCCCGGGCGACATCTCCAGCGCCGCCTTCTGGATGGTCGCCGCCGCAGCCCAACCAGACTCCCAACTTTTTATCCGCAATGTCGGCCTGAACCCCACCCGCTCGGGCATCATTTCTGTCCTCGTAAGAATGGGTGCTTTTATCCGTGAATCCGTCGAAAACCCAACCCAAGCGGAACCTTCTGGCTCCTTGGAAATCAAGGGCTGCCCCCTCGTTGCCACCCGCATCGAAGGC
Organism: Chthoniobacter flavus; assembly: GCA_020720945.1. GTDB lineage: Bacteria > Verrucomicrobiota > Verrucomicrobiia > Chthoniobacterales > DYNR01 > DYNR01. The sequence continues at coordinate 11,452 of DYNR01000040.1, forward strand.
AAAGAAATCCCAAATGTCATCGACGAACTTCCCATCCTCGCCGTCGCTGCCGCCCTGGCGGAAGGCACCACCGTCATCGCGGATGCCGCCGAACTGCGCGTGAAGGAAACCGACCGCCTGGCGGCCTTGGCGACGAACCTCCGAGCCATGGGGGTCACCGTCCGCGAAAATCCCGATGGCATGGAAATCGACGGTGGCTCCGAACTCAAGGGCGCAAAACTCTCCAGCTTCGGCGACCACCGCATCGCCATGGCGTTCGCCATCGCCGGTCTTTTCGCAAAAGGCGAAACCATCATCACGGACACCGATTGCGTCGCCACCTCTTACCCGAGCTTCCCGGAAACCCTCGCCGCAATCATGAAAAAACCTTCCGCCTTCGGAAAATCTTTCCGCCGCTAACCCCCTCTCTCCTCACCATGCAAACCCGCTTCGTCATCGCAATCGACGGCCCCGCCGCCTCGGGCAAAAGCTCCGTCGCCCGCGCCATCGCCTCCCGCCTGCATTGCTCGTATGTCAATTCCGGCAACCTCTACCGCGCCGCCACCGTCCTCTCCCTGCAACTCGGCAACGGCTCCCTCTCTCCCCTCCCTCTTCTGCTCGACGCCCTCGCCTCCGGGCGGCTCTCCCCTTCCCTGACGGAAAAAATTTTTCAAATCTCCCTCTCCGACAAACCGTTAGAAGAAGAGCTAACGGCTTCTTCCGTGAACGAAAATGTCTCGTCGGTCGCCGCCTCCCCAGAAGTCCGCGCATGGACTCTCTCGGTTTTACGCTCCTTGGCCGACCTCGATTCTCTGGTGATGGAGGGCCGCGATATCGGCTCCGCCGTTTTCCCGGAAACCCCTTACAAATTTTATATTGACGCGGATCCCGCCGTCCGCGAAGCCCGCCGCAACGCCCAAGGAATCGGCGACCAAATCCTCAAAAGAGACCTGCTCGATTCTTCCCGCAAAACCGCCCCGCTCAAGCTCGCGGACGGTGCAACGCGCATCGACAACAGCTACTTGACCAAAGAAGAAACCATCGAAACCCTCTGGGGCGAACTCCTCGCCTCGGGCTTCCCTCTCCCTCCCAACCCTCCCGCAAAATGAATCTCGTCTATCGAATCGGCTACACCCTAAGCCGCTGGACGGCAAAAGCGTTTTTCTCCTACCGCGTCCACGGTGCTGACCACATCCCGGAGCAAGGGGGCGTCATTCTGGCAGCCAACCACACGAGTTATTTCGACCCTCCGCTAGTGGGTGTCGCCTCGCATCGCGCCGTCTGGTATCTGGCGCGTAAGTCGTTGCTCGAATGGCCTTTGCTCGGCCCCGTCTTCCCTTCTTTGAATGTTATACCGGTCGATCGCGACGGGAACGACCGCACGGCGTTAAAGTCAATTATCCGCCTCCTGAAATCGGGCGAAGGTGTCGTCCTCTTCCCAGAAGGCACCCGCTCCCTCGACGGCCACCTTCAAAAAGCCCAACCCGGCCTCGGCATGATCGTGGCAAAAACGCTCGTCCCCGTCGTCCCCGCACGGGTTTTCGGTGCGTTCGAAGCCTTTCCAAAAGGTGCAAAACGAATCCGCCGCCACCCGATCGATGTCTGCTTCGGGCCCCCGATTTTCTTTTCGCCCGAAAAATTCGATACCGCTTCCCGCGAGTCTTACCAAAAAATCAGCGACGAGGTCATCCAAGCAATCGGCAAAATCCCGCCCCCGCCACGCCAGCAAAAATGAAAAAGAAACCGCCATACCCGCCGGGGCGCAACTTCGCTCTCGCTTTGCTCCTGCTGGTTATGGCCGGTCTTTGCTCCCGCTGGTGGCAACAGCACAACGCCCCGCCCCCCTCCCTTTCGATCTCGGTTTTTGAGGAACCCGCCGCCCCTCCGCCTCCTCCCGTTTCACCCTGACTTCCCCCCACTTCCCTTAACTTTCCCTTAACTTTCCCTATGCTCTCGATCCGCAACCTCTCGCAT
>DYNR01000528.1 GCA_020720945.1 Chthoniobacter flavus
AGCGTGCTCCGTAGCGTTTTCTCTCCCCACGCTTTCTTAGAATCCATCAGGTCATCGTGCCCTGCCTCCTGCAATTCAAGAAATTCTTTCTGCGTTGCACCGATCGCTTCAAACACCGCACGACCTTGTGCCACAGGAATTTTTTCGTCTTTTGTCCCATGAACAATCTGCACGGGAACCCGGATCTCTGCTGCCGCTTTTTCCGGGCTTACCTCGCTCGCCTCCGCTCCAGTCACCTCGCGCACTTGCTTCCGCACCGCCTCGGCAATCCCTGGAAACCACCCGATTCCCTGCGCCCCCAATGTCGCTGAAATCATGGCATCCAAACTGGAAAATGGGGAAAACAACACACCGCCAGAAAAAGGGGTGTCGCCAGCGAGTGCCTGCGCCCCAACCGCCGCGCCCATCGAATGTCCCCAGAGGAAAACAGGGCCGCCGTTTTTTTTGGCAAAATCCCAACCAATCCTCTTCGCGTCCCCCGCTTCCTTCAAGCCGAAACCACAAAAATCCCCACCGCTTTTCCCGTGCGCCCTCGCATCATAAACAACCGCATGGAACCCCGCATTCACAAACTGCTGCGCAATCCATGCCATGTGGTCCGCGCAACTCATGTGCCCGTGGAGAATAACGACCGTCCCCGCAGGTTTCTCGGCCTTTGAAGGGAGGAAATACCCGTGCAACTTCGTCCCATCATCCAGCACAATCTCAAACGCCTCCCGTTCCAGCGAAACCCACTCCCATTGCTGCGGGTCCTGGCAACGCGGAGGATGAAAAACAAAGTTCACCATCTGCTCCGCCCCAAATTTTGTAACATCGGGGAGTGCTTGCGCAAGAAGTTTGCCACCCGATGCTATTCCCTCTCCGAGGCGTGCAAGCGAATCTCCCAATTTTTCAAAAATAGCATTCATGTTTTTGTATTATTTCTGCGTTTAGTTTCTTGTGTCAAGCTGGAAGCCCAAGGTGGCGGGAGCATCTTGCTCCCCGATCCTCTTTCCCCTCTTTCCCGAATA
>DYNR01000270.1 GCA_020720945.1 Chthoniobacter flavus
TAAAAATCAAACAGTTAAAAAATTATGGCTTTAGCGAAAATCACACAAGTTTGCGGTAGGGGCGTGTATGTGCCAGGCGACGATGTCGATACCGACCGGATCATCCCTGCCCGTTTTATGAAGTGCATAACCTTCGACGGTTTAGGCGAATACGCGTTTTACGACGAGAGGCGGACGACGGATGGCGAGGATAAGAAGCACCCGCTGAACGACTCCCGATTTGCGGGGGCGAGCATCCTGTTGAGCGGGTCGAACTTCGGGTGCGGAAGCTCTCGGGAGCACGCACCGCAAGCCTTATACCGCTACGGGTTTCGGGCCGTGTTGGCGGAAAGTTTTGCAGAGATTTTTTTCGGCAACTCGACCACGCTCGGGATTCCCTGCATGGTTTTGAACGGTGCTCATCTGCGAGAAATTGCAGGGCTTATCGATGCCGATCCTTTTTTGGAACTCACCGTTGATGTGACGGAAGGGAAAGTGACTTTAGCCGATGTGGATTATCCTGCGGTGTTGCCACCGCACACGCGGCAGGCCTTGACGATGGGGCGTTGGGATGCGATCGCGGATTTGTTGGAAGGGATTCCGCAGGTAAAAGAAAAGGCGGCGGGTCTCGCATATTTCCGTTCTTAAAAAGCGGCTATTTTCCGTGTCCGATGCAAGGTAATCTTTACGGAACTCGTTTGTTATGAAGGTGATTCTCGTTTTTTGCACGGTTCCCGATGTTGGGGTAGGGCGTGAAATCGCAGGCGTGTTATTGGAACAAAAACTAGCTGCCTGCGTCTCGCTTTTGGGCGGATGCGAGAGCCATTATGTATGGGAAGGGCGCAGGGAAACCTCGCAGGAAGTGCTTTTAAAAATCAAGACGGCGGAGAGTTGTTGGGAGGAACTGAAAGCGCAGATTTTAGAAAAACACCCCTATGACTGCCCGGAAATTTTACGGGTCGATGCGGTGGACGGTCTCGGCGATTACTTGGCGTGGGTGCTGGCTTCCGTGAAAAAAAAGCCGTGAATACTCGATCTTTTTTTATGAGGGAGAAAGCGTTTTGGCTGTTGCGTCCGCTTGTTTTTTTTGTGGCGGGCTGTGTTTCGTTTTCGGGTTTTGCCAACCCGGAACCCGCTGATTTAGAAGTGGTTGCAAAATGGTTGGCGGAGCAAAGGATTCCGTATAACGGGGCGTGGGTTCCTCCGGGGGGGGAATCGGCAGTTCCTGTTTCGATGGATTGCTCGAATACTGCGCGGTGGTTGCACCGGCATTTTTATGGGGCAGATTTGCCGAGGACGGCATCTGGACAATACGAATTTTTTCGGGGGCAGGGAAAACTCAAGAGGGTTTCCGCGAATGCGGCGAGGCTTGCGAAAATATTGAAGCCGGGAGATTTTTTGTTTTGGGAAAATACATACAAGCCCAAGAGGAAGCCACCTGTTACGCATGTGATGGTGTATTTGGGCAAAGACGCGGCGGGGAAAATGTGGATGGTTGGAGCACAAAACTCCAAGGGTGTAGGGATTTACGAGTTTCGACCAAATCAAAAAATGGGCGGATACCGATGGTTTCTTTGGTTTCGTCGCGAGGGGCGTTTTGTCGGGTTTGGAAGACCCTGATCGAAGATCAGAGCGATAAGAAACTAGCGCGAGCGCGCCCGCCGGCACCACCCGCAGCCATGTTCAATGCTTCACTCCTTCTGCCACTGCGGCTTGTTCTCGTAAACCCAGCGGTAGTAATCCAACCGCGCCAAACGGGATGCCGCGGCGGCATCTGCGCAAACGATCGCCTTTTCGTGCATCTGCAACGCAGAAGCAGGGTTTGTCGCGGTCAACGCCCCCTCGACCGCACCCGCCAACGCCTCGGCTTTCCCTTCCCCAAATGCGAGCAAAAGGATTTTCTTGGACTCCAAAATCGTCCCGATTCCCATCGTCACAACATGGTGGGGCACAGCATCTTCTCCGCCAAAAAAACGCGCGTTATCCGCCCGTGTCCTCGGCGTTAGCGTCTTGATGCGCGTCCGGCTCGCCAGCGAGGAAGTCGGCTCGTTAAACCCGATATGCCCGTCACTGCCAATCCCGAGAAGCTGCAAATCAACGCCCCCCGCCTCACGGATTTTTTCTTCGTAAGCCCGGCACGAAGCGGGCAAATCCGCCGCATTCCCGTCGGGGATGTGCGTGTTCTCCAGCCGGATGTTGGTCTGATTAAAAAGATTTTCGCGCATGAAAACACGGTAAGACTGCGGGTGTTCCTGCGGCAACCCCACATACTCGTCAAGATTGAAAACCGTGATTCTCGACCAATCCAAAGCCTTTTCAACAAGCTTCTGGTAAAGCCGCACGGGCGTGCTCCCAGTCGCTAAACCCAAAACCGCATCTGGCTTGCGGCGGATCAAATTTCCCACAATTCTCGCGGCAACCTCCGTCGCCTCCTCTGCTGTTGGTTGAACTATGACTTCCATATCGTTTCAAAATTTATGTCGATTTAAAAAACAACCCCTCACGGCAAAAAACGCTTGAGCTTGCTGCGCACATCCCCCGCAAACTCTTCGATGAATTTTCCGACATATTCGGCGGGATCTAACGAATCGTCTTTCACCAACGGTGACAAATCCATCCCCAAAATAATCCGGTCAGCATGGTCGCTGGCTCGCGGTTCGTAAAAAGTCGCATTCGCTGCCCGCCGCCCCGCTACCCCTAAATCGTAACGCTTCCCCCCCGCAATCTGAGAATCAAAAATTCCGTTGAGCGCAGCAGCCAAATGATCCCGCCCGCTCACATCCATCAACACTTTTCTCTCGTCTGGCATCCAGTCCAAATCTCTCCAAACTTCGCACCCCCAAACACATTCGGGCCTTTCGCCCGCAGGAATATTTCGGAGTGCCCTCAGCAACGCCGCAAAAACAGCGATGTGCGTGGAATGTTTGTCCGCAGGGTTATGGGTGTAAACAATCTCCGGTCGTGTAGCCCGCAAAATCGCCTCCAAATCCTGGACTGCCCTGCCATCCTCCAAATCCCCAATCTCGCCGCTGGAATACCCCAACTGCACCATCACTCCATACTGCCCGACAACGGCGGCATTGTTTTGTTCTTCCCTCCGCACCGCCCCGGTCTCCTCGTCAGAAAGCCCCGCATAGGGCCCCACCCGCGATGACCCAAACCCATTCGTGCAAGTTACCCCGCCGAACCACCGATCCGCACGCTGATAGCACTGCAAAATCCCATGAAACGCCATAAACTCCAAATCATCAGAATGTGCCCCCACCCCGAGATGGGTGACTCGCGAACACGCGTCCTCAAACTGGAGACCGTCTGGAATAAAAACACTGGCGTAAGAATGCTGAAGCTTCATTTAAAAAAAGAAAGGGACTGCACCCACACTTCCTCTTTTTTTCGCCAGATTGCAAGGTCAAAGCCCAAAAAACTCGGAGATTTTCACACCTCGCAACAAAAACC
>DYNR01000529.1 GCA_020720945.1 Chthoniobacter flavus
GATTCAGGGATGGTTGAAAAAATCGTTGCCTGTTGAAAACCAACGAGTTGCGACTTTATTCTTGGATTGTTTTACCGATTCGGGCAGGTTTTTCTCATGCTGGAGACCCCTGTTCTGTTTTTGGTGTTCAAGCGCCCAGCGCACACGCTGCGTGTTTTCTCTGCTATTCAGAAAGCCCGTCCTAAAAAACTCTTCGTTGCAGCGGACGGGCCGAGGGATTCTGCCAAGGGTGAAGAGGAGCTTTGCGCCGAAGTCCGCAAAATTATCGAGGAAGGAATTTCTTGGCCTTGCGAAGTCGAAACGCTATTTCGCGAAAAAAATTTGGGCTGCAAAAAAGCGGTCTCTTCTGCCATCGATTGGTTTTTCGATAAAAACGAAGCAGGGATCATCCTAGAAGACGACACTCTTCCCAATGGTTCCTTTTTCCATTTTTGCGAACATTTGTTGAAAAAGCACGCGCAGGATGAGCGTGTCATGCACATCAGCGGCGACAATTTTCAAGATGGGAGACTCCGTGGCGAGGGCGCTTACTATTTTTCTAGGTTTGCCCATAGCTGGGGATGGGCGACATGGCGGCGGGCGTGGGCGCACTATGATGTTGCAATGGAAGGGTTTCGAGAGGAGTGGGCTTCCGTCCAGAAACTCCACGCGCAATTGCCGGAGTGGGCCCGGTTTTGGGAACCCGTTTTTTTGCGCTTGCTGAACGGAGAAATCGATACTTGGGACTACCAGTGGCATTATGCGATTTGCAAGCGTGCCGGTCTTTGTGCAATCCCAAACTTGAACATGGTTTCAAACATCGGGACGGGGGAAGGTGCCACGCACACCGCGCAGAAAAGTTTCATGACAAGCGTTCGCTCCCGCGAGTTTTTTTTGCGGACCCCGCCCGCTTCACTGGCATACGATGATGGCGCAGACCTTTTCGATTTTTCTAACGCCGCCGCCGGGGTTTGGCCCCCGCGAAAAAACTTCGCCGAGCAAGCCCGCTTTTTCCGTTTTTTGCTGG
>DYNR01000041.1:0-1502 GCA_020720945.1 Chthoniobacter flavus
GCGGTGCAGAGCGGGGCCAAGATCGCCCAAAATTCCCTGTTGGATTATGTTTGATTTTTAGATTAAACTAACAGCGTCACCCGTAGCCTCACCCGTTTCCCTAAAACTCCCTATGCAGATCAATACCAGTATTACAAGTGCCATCCAACCCGATTTGTCCAAAGCCGAGATCGTTTTGCCATCCGGTTTGATCGGGTTGAAAGAATACAAGCATTTCCAGCTTATCGCCGACCAGAACAGCTATCCGTTTGTGGTGATGAGGAATTTGGGGGACGATCCCGTGGAATTCGTGACGGTGGTTCCGACAGGGCTTGTGCCCGATTACCGGATCGAAATTTCCGATGCCGATGCGGCCGAGTTGGAGATTGCATCCCCGGAGGAAAACCCTTTGGTTTTGAACATAGCGATTGTATATTCCCTAGAACCGCAGAAGGTTACGATTAACCTTATCGCGCCGGTGATCATCAACCGGGCGACGGGAATCGGCAAGCAAGTGGTGATTGAAAATTACAGTTGGTATTCCTCCGATTACCCGCTGATTGCTGCGGAAGATTAGGGGAGCAGATTTTCGAGAGTTTTTTTTAGAACAACGAGCGAAGGAGGAAAGACATGAAACAGTTGATCGGTTTGTCGGTGTTGCTGGCGGGAGTCCTAGTCGCAGGGTGCGCGAGGCCCGCGAAGCCGCATGAGCTTTTTTCTGATGTAGGGAACGCGAGGGTCGGCGGGGCGATGCGTGTGGCGCAAGATCCGAAGACGCGCCGCAACCCGCCTCTTTTGCCCAAGCTTTTGACGGATGACAGCGCGTTGGCGAAAGCTGGTGGGCAAGGGGATCCATCGCAGATGGACGGGTTGGGAGTCCAGCCGCCGCCGCCGCCCCCTCCGACTCTTTCCACATCGGCAAAACCCAATGTTGTCGTGGTGCCAAACGATGTCGATTCCTATTACCAGGGAGGCACGCCCGTCCTGTCTTCCATGTTCGACTCCGTCTTTGTGCCTCCTGTACCTCCGACCCCAACCACGACCAGTTCTTCGTCGTATAAAGTTGTCGAGTGAACTTTCGCTTCCCTTTTGTTTCGGATCGTTTTGTTAGGGCAACCCTGTTGTCCTGCTCGGTCTTTGGTTTGTTTGCGTATCCTGCTTTGGGGCAAGGAGAAGCGGGAGTTTCGCCTTTGTCGCCTGGTGCGTTGCCCGAGCCGACCCCAATTCCCGCGGATCAACTCCAGTCCATCCTCGATGCGATCAACCCTAGCGTTCCGCCTGGAGTGACCGATTTTGGACCGCCGCCGACCCCTACTTTTCGTGCCCCTGAAAAAGTAGATGCTCCGGTTGTTGCGCCGCCTTCGCCGAGCCCGCAAAGCTCGCCGGTAGCCGTTGGATCTCCATCGCCCGTTTTGCCTCCGGCAGCTACGCCAACGGTCACCCCCGAACCCGTTTCGGTGCCAACGCCTGTTTCTACCCCGAAGCCAATCCTTCCGACTCCAACCCCAACGCCGACTCCCGTG